>CAYMYV010000007.1:0-1474 GCA_964394775.1 uncultured Lachnobacterium sp.
TACTACATTCGCACACTTGGATGCTACTACAGTACTTGACCGTTCTATCGCATCTTTAGGTATTTATCCGGCGGTAGACCCACTTGGTTCAACCTCACGTATTCTTGACCCGAACATTGTAGGACAGGAACACTTTGAAGTAGCGCGTGGTGTACAGGAAATTTTACAAAAATACAAAGAATTACAGGATATCATTGCAATTCTTGGTATGGATGAATTATCAGAAGACGACAAGCTTGTAGTAAACCGTGCAAGAAAGATTCAAAGATACTTATCTCAGCCTTTCTCAGTTGCTACACAGTTTACCGGTCTTGAAGGAAAATATGTTCCGATTTCTGAGACTATCCGTGGTTTCCGTGAAATCTTAGAAGGAAAGCATGACGATATCCCGGAAGGCTATTTCTTAAATGCAGGAAGTATCGACGAAGTACGTGCACGTATGAACAGTGCGAAATAAATTTCGCACGAGAATTTACGCATTGCGTAAATTCTACATAGGTGAATTTGTGTCGAAGAAACAAATGTCGATATTAGCAGAAAGGAAAGAGCTATGGCAGATATTTTCAAAATAGAAATTATTACACCGGACCGTATTTTTTACGAAGGCGAAGCAGACTTCGTGGAATTTGCCACAGCTGCCGGCGAAATTGGTGTATATGCAAATCATATTCCGATGACCACTGTGCTTGCGCCAGGACCTGTTACGATTCACAACAACGGTGAAGAAACCGTTGCAGCAGTTCATGCCGGATTTGCAGAAATCTTAGGTGATAAAGTAACATTTCTTGCAGAAATCGCCGAGTGGCCGGATGAAATCGACGTAACTCGTGCGGAAGCTGCTAAGGACCGCGCGCAGGAGCGCATCGCAAGTCATGCGGCTGATCTTGATATCAAACGTGCAGAGTTCGCACTCCGCAAGGCTCTGACAAGAATTGATGTTGCAGGACTGAGATAATAATTTATGGAATTGCGAGGCTATCGCTATAACGGGTTTAATCGTTATAGCGGTAGCTTTTTTGTAGTATAAAGCAGGCAATGCAATGTCGAAATCCAAAACAGGCGCAACATATTATTGAGAACATTTTGTATAAAATAGAAATGCTGGCATTCAAGAGAAGCTTTTAAGAATGTTTTATCTGACAATTTTTACGAAAATATCAAAAAATCTAAGAAAAAAAGTTTAAAATATCAATATGTCTAATTTATTTTAACGAGAACAATTGGTATAATCAAAATAGCGCGTAGTATACTCAAATTTAAGGAAAGGGAGGAAACAAAATGCTACAAAGAATAAGGAAAGGAAAATTTAACAAAAAAGTAATGTCTTTTGTAATGGCATTACTTATGGTGGCAAGCTTGTTGCCAAGCGGATTGCTCGGGGGAGCATTCGTGGCAAAGGCTGAAGAGAACGTATATGTACTTGATGCAACAGCAGATTTAACAGCAGCAGCACAAGGAACATTAGAAGATGGTG
>CAYMYV010000007.1:1574-6418 GCA_964394775.1 uncultured Lachnobacterium sp.
ATATAGCAGAGGCAGGCAAATATTTCGTAGCAGTACCAGAAGGAAGTAACTATATTTTCAAGGTTCAGGTTACAGATACAGTTGCGGCAGCACCTGTGGTAAATGAATATGTCCTTGATGCAACAGCAGATTTAACAGCAGCAGCACAAGGAACATTAGAAGATGGTGGAACCATCATAGCAGGAACATCAGATTTCTTCACAGTTTATACAAGTGCGAAGATGAAGATTGATGGTTCTACAAAGGAATTTGATGACGGATACAAAGCAACCCAGCGAATCAATGTGGGCGATAAGAGTGATGTAACGGTTCCAAAGAATGCAATTGGATTCGAAACAAAAGGAACAGCAGAAGTTAAAATCTGGTGGGTATCAGGTGGAGATGGCCGTTCAATGGCGATTACAGATACAGCGGGAACTGTATTGTCAAGTACAACAGCATCAGATTCCGTTAAGAATAGTCTCTACATTTCAACATTTGATATAGCAGAGGCAGGCAAATATTTCGTAGCAGTACCAGAAGGAAGTAACTATATCTTTAAGATTCAGGTTACAGATACTGTAGGTGGTTCGGTTGAAAAAACAAGAAAAGCTTGGGCAGATGTTGAGATGCCAGTGTTAGGCGAGCCAGTACTTAAGGATGGTGCAGAAGGAACAATTGTTATTCCTTATACTATGGTTATTGGTGATGATGGAGCAGATTCTGTTCTTATCACTGTAAAAGATAGCGAAGGAAATGAATTGGCACAGCTTAAATCATTGATGGAAGGTTCAGAAGGTAAAAAAGAATTTACTCCTTCCGCTTCAGGCACTTACACCTTCTCAATCGTAGCAACAAGAGAAGATGAAGAAAATAAGACAGGTACTGATGTACAGTTTGACTTCACACTTCCACTTGAAACACCAGCAATTATCAGCTCAACAAGCATGGGTTCCGGTAAAGTGGCTATCGTATGGGGCGCAGTACCAGAAGCAGAAAAATATGAAGTATATTGCGATGGCGAGCTTGCAGGAACAACAACTGAGCTTACATACACAGTAACAGGACTTACAGTTGGAACAAAATACGCATTTACAATTGTAGCTGTAAGAGGCGAAGAAAAGAGCGATGCTTCTGTAGCTAAAGAGACAACAGCAACAGCAGATGCACAGCAGGTATGGGGAACAACTATTTATGGTCCTTCTACAGATACAAGCCATAATGGTGTTGTTGGCGATTTAAATGATGACGGAAAAGTAACCGTATATAGTGAAGGTGGTAAGGGTAAGGTTGTACCTAACTCAACAGACGGTTTGACCTTCTATTACACAGCTATTCCAACAGAGTTGAACTTTACGTTAAGAGCAAAGGTAACAGTTGATAGCTGGACACTTTCAAATGGACAGGACGGCTTTGGCCTTCTTGCAACAGACAGACTTGGCGAAAATGGTGCAGGAAATGTATGGAACAACCAGTATATGGCTCTTGCTTCTAAGGTAGAATATACTGCAGACGGCAACAAATATTCTATGAAGCTTGGTCTTGGCGTTATCGAAAAAATTGGTGTAACCAAGGATAATCTTGCAAAATTAGAAGCAAGTGATACAGCAACCATACAGAATGAATTTAAGACATCAACATTGACTCTGGACAATACACCAGAAAAATTAGGCTATGGCGCAGGAACCTATAACATCGTTGGTAACGCAACTACAGCAGTTGAAGGAACCGTTGCTGAGCTTACAGAATTCATTCTTGAGATTCAGAAGAATAACACAGGTTACTTTGTTACTTACTATGATGCAGAAGGAAATGTAATCAACCAGATTAAATACTATGATACAGAAGCTTTAAGCATGGTTGACGATGAAAACGTATACGTAGGTTTCTTCGCAGCAAGAAATGCAAGAGCAACCTTTAGTGATGTTGTACTTACAACCATTTCACCAGAAGATGATGCTCCGGCAGAAGAAAAGCCAATTACAAAGATTGAGCCTACACTTACAATTCAGTCAGCAGATGTAGCAAATACAGAAAACTATACATTAGCAATTATTCCAAATGTAGATGGTACAGCTACAATTAAGCTCGGAGACAAGGTTGTTGCTTCTGATTTAGTATTAGAAGGCGGAGTAAAACTTGAAAAAGAAATCACTCTTCCAAATGCAGACAAGAATGTAATCGTAGTAGAATTCACACCAGATCCAGATCAGGTGCTGGAAGAAGATACCGTACTTGCAAGTACAGACAAGGTAACAGTATCTAAGACAGTAACAAGAGATACCAGATTTGAAAATCGTAATAATATTTATGTTTCTCCAGATGGCTTAAGCACTGCAAAGGGTTCAAAGAGTAATCCGGTTGACATCTATACAGCAGTTAAATATGCACAGCCAGGTCAGACAATTATTATTATGGAAGGCACATATCTCCTTTCATCAACCATACGTATTGAAAGAGGTATTGATGGTACAGCAGAAGCACCTATTAGAATGATTGCTGATCCAGACGCAGAAACAAGACCGGTATTTGACTTCCAGAGCAAATGCGCAGGTATGGTAATTGGTGGAGATTATTGGTACTTTAACGGATTTGACGTAACCAAATCTGCAAATGCCCAGAAGGGTATTCAGGTATCTGGTAACAATAACGTATTAGACAATATCAACGCATACTATAACGGAAATACAGGTATTCAGATTAGCCGTCTGTTCTCAGCTGACTTATTTGCAGATTGGCCGGCAAACAACTTAATTCTTAACTGTACCTCATACGGAAATGCGGATGCAGGTTATGAAGATGCAGACGGATTTGCAGCAAAATTAACAGTTGGTGAAGGCAACGTATTTGATGGTTGTGTAGCTTACAACAATGCAGACGACGGCTGGGATCTTTATGCAAAGGTTGAAACTGGCGCAATTGGTTCTGTAACAATTCAGAACTGTGTAGCATATGCAAATGGTTATCTTGAAGATGGCACAAATGCCGGAAATGGTAACGGATTTAAGATGGGTGGCGAAAGTATCTCTGGCAAACACGTATTGAAGAACTCATATGCGTTCTTTAATAAAGCCAAAGGTATTGATTCAAACAGCTGTCCGGATATTATAGTTTATAACAGCATTTCTTATAACAATGAAAGCTACAACGTAGCATTCTATACAAACAATGCAGCTAACACAGATTTCTTTGCTACCGGAATCCTCTCATTCAAAGATGAAACTGTTAAGAGCGGATTGACAACAGGTGAAAACCTGAAACCGGTAGGAACACAGGATACAACAAAATACTTAGGCTCCACAAACTATTACTGGGATGGAAGCAAGAGTGCAAATGCAGATGGTGCAGAAGCTGCAGCAGACTGGTTTAAGTCATTAACATTTACAGGAATTACACGTAATGAAGATGGTACTATCAACATGAATGGCTTCCTTGAATTAACAGATAAGGTTCCAGAGGGTATTGGAGCAGTACCAGCAGGTGAAGCATCTGAGTCTGTAGAAGTAGAAGCAGATACAAGAATAGAAGTCGTTACTGAGATTGAAGTAACCGATGAGACAACTGTAGATGAACTTCTTAATGCTGTAGATGCAGTTATCGATGCTGCAAACAATGCAGAAGGAGATGCAGTACCGGTTCTCCAGCTTGTTGTTAAGGAAAATACAGAAATTCCAGCAGAGCTTCTCCTTGGTGTTAAGGGTGAAGAGGTTGTAATTCGTGTAGAACTTGAAAATGGAATTATCTGGGATATCTACGGAAAAACTGTAACAGATAGTGCAGTAGATGTAGATTTGAATGTTGTTTTAAACAGCGACGCAATTCCAGAAGCGAAATTAGCTGAATTGGAGGAATTAGGCACAGTAACTTCATTATCTATTGAGCATGATGGTGACTTCGGCTACAGAGCAACTATGAAATATGAAGTTGGAGAAGCTAATAATGGAAAATATGCAACCTTGTTCTGGTACAATAATGGTGCATTTGAAAAAGTAGGCACCTTTGTAGTAGAAGATGGATACGCAGAGTTCGTATTAACACATGCATCTGATTACGCAGTAGTAATTAGTGATGAAGAGATTACCGAAGATGTAATTGGTGAAGAGGATGTGACAGATAAGGTTGAAGAAAAAGGTGACTTAACCGTTATCTCATTCTATATGATGATCTTATTAGGATTGGTATTAGTAGTAGCAGGATTTTTCACAAAGAAAAAATTTGTAGTAAGATAATAGCATAATCCCTCAGTTGGAACTGCGCACATCTTTGTGCGCAGTTCTTTTATGCCCAAAATATGTCAAAAAAACCAAGAAAAAATAAATGGCGCATCAATTTTTTCAAGAAATCACGAAAATTTGCAAAAAAAGTCTTGTATACTTAAAAAAAGAAAAAGAGTAACAATATATAGTGGTTTTGTTAGAATTTAATACAAGAACAAAAAGTATTTTGTAGATATTGCCCAAAAAAGCCGCAAAAAGCTTGTCATTAATGTCACTTTCCAAATATTGAAAAAATTGATATTATTATTACAAAGGGCAGAGTGCGCCCCAAAATATTTAAGGGAGGAAAGGATATGCTTAAAAAAGCAAAGAAAATCCATATCGGAAAACGTGTAACAGCCTTATCATTGGCAGTCATGATGATATTGTCATTGGTTGGCGTTATGTCGGAGCCAATATGGGCAGATGATGAGAGTGTGACCTGGGTAGACGGTACTACTGTTGATGCCGCCGTTGAAGGTACATACTATTATTTCGATATTGGTGCAAGTGACCAATATAATACGGCGGGAACCTATGGTCTGATGACAACCGCAACAGGTTCAAAGCATGGCTTCTCATGGCATAGCGAGAAATATGGACTGGAAG
>CAYMYV010000007.1:6518-14389 GCA_964394775.1 uncultured Lachnobacterium sp.
GATAATAACAGTACAGCAACAATGACAGCGACAAGTAGTACAGGAACATTTGATACAGCGACACAGTCACTAGTAACATCTGGACACTGTGACTTGGATGAATGTAAGACTCAGGGTGATTATTCAGTGTCATATAAGTATACTGGAACGGCTGGAACAGTAACCATGACAATGGATGATAGCAAGGCATACATCAATGCATTTTGTATTATCCCAATCGAGAACCAGGATAAAGATGGAGATGGCTGGGTAGATGGCACGACGGTTAATACCTTACAGGATGGAGTATCTTATTATTTCGATCTTGGTGCAAGTGACCAATATAATACGGCAGGAACCTATGGCTTAATGACAACTGCAACAGGTTCAAAGCATGGCTTCTCATGGCATAGCGAGAAATATGGACTGGAAGCAAAGGCAGAACAGAACTTCACATTCCAGGTACCAGGCAACTGTTATATCGTAGTAACAGGAGATAATAACAGTACAGCAACAATGACAGCGACAAGTAGTACAGGAACATTTGATATAGCGACACAGTCGTTGGTAGCAGAAGGTCATTGTGACTTGGATGGATGTAAGACGCAGGGCGATTATTCAGTGTCATATATGTATACTGGAACAGCTGGAACAGTAACCATGACAATGGACGCAAGCAAAGCATACATCAACGCATTCTGTATTATTCCAATTGAAAATCAGGATGAAGATGGAGATGGTTGGGTAGATGGAACAACTGTGTCTACAGCAATCAAAGGCAATTCTTACTATTTTGATCTTGGTGCGAGCAACCAGTATAACACAGCAGGAACCTATGGTTTAATGACAACCGCAACAGGTTCAAAGCACGGATTTTCATGGCATAGTGAGACATATGGACTGGAAGCAAAGGCAGAACAGAACTTTACATTCCAGGTGGCTGGTAACTGTTATATTGTAGTAACAGGAGATAATAACAGTACAGCATCAATGACAGCGACAAGCAGTACTGGAGAATTCCAAGTTGCAACACAGTCATTGGCAACAGCTGGACACTGTGATTTGGATGGATGTAAGACGCAAGGAGATAACTCTGTATCTTACTTATATGTGGGAACAGCTGGGACAGTAACATTAACAATGGATGCAAGCAAGGCATATATCAATGCATTTTGTATTATTCCAGCAGCAGATGATATCGTTTTAGAAGAACCTGAATATGCAACAATATCCGGTAGTGTTGATTCTGCATTAAATGGTGAAAATTTAGTGTTCTCTGATGGAGAAAATGTTACAACAGCTACTATTGAAAATGGTGCATATAGTGTTTCATTGCAGGTTGGTACTACTTATACAGTAGCATTCGAAAAAGGAATCTATGTAATCACAAGTACAGCATCTGTTGACTTAACAGATGCAGCTGATGGTGATGCAAAGACATTAGACATCACTTATGAAGAAATCAGTAACAGATTAGTATTAGATGCAGCTGAAATCAAATGGAACTTACAGAACACTGCATTTGGTGCATATGCATCTACAGGATCAGAATGGTATTCTGGTGATGGTCTTGTAATTAGTGGAAAATTATCATTAGGTGGAGATGGCTCTCATGGTGCATCAACATCTACAAGCAATGTATTTTACATTAACGTACCAGCTGGTTTAACCACGATTACGTTTAATGGTTGTCGTTATGACACAAAGACAGTATTTGAATTAACATGTGGTTCTGAGACAAAAGAGGTTTCTTTAGTAAGAGAATCATCTACGGAAGATCCTGTACAATCAGTAACCTTTAGTACAAAAGAAGATGCAACTATTACAATTAAAGTTACATCCGGTGGCGGATATCTCCATTCTATCAGTGCTAAGACTGAGACAGAGTATCCAAAGGCAACAGTAACCGGTTCTGTAAATAGTGCAGTAGATGGCGAAGTATTGAACTTCATGAAGGATGGCGCTACTGTTGCAACTGCAACTATCGCAGATGGCAAGTATAGTGTAGAACTTTCTATCGGAAGTGAATATACAGTAGCATTTGCAAATGCAACCGTATATGAAATGGCAACAGGTGAATCTGTTGATTTAACAAATACAGCAGAAGGTGCTACCGTTACTAACGATATTACCTATGTTGCATGGGATGCAAATAAAGAATTTACACTTACAATCGGAGATACATCATTTACAGTAACTCCGGGAAGCTCTAAGTCAAGCGACTTTACAGTAGTAGTAAACAGCGGTTCTGGTTCAGTTGAACTTGCAACTCCTAATACTGCAATTGTATGGACCGACTTAGAAGGCTTAGGAGGCGGTGTATTATCTTCTAAGATGATTACAAATGTGAGTGATAATATAACTACCGCATTCAGTGGTAATACACTTACAGTTACTTACACAGATAGTACTACAAATCCTACAACCTACGAAATTCTTGTAAAAGACAATAGTGCAACCGGTGAAGCCGTAGCAGACGGAACACCTATTACATATGATTTTACAAATGGAAGCGTTGTTTCCTCTCTATATGATGGTTCAAAATATGTACTTTCTAATGGAGAAACTTTAAAATCATTAGATGGCTTATTAACCTTAACAGGTAATAAGAAGATTTACTATAATGGTAGCCACGGTATCGTAATTAACCAGAACGATACAATTAGTGTAAATGTAGCCGGTGATGCAACAATTACTATGGTGACATGTTTATACACAAACAGCAAGAATGAGAGTGTGATTACAGCTTCATGTGGTTCTGCCGGAACAATTACACCTGAAAGTCAGAATTTCACATCTATGACAGCTGATGGTGAGGTAATTACCTTCAAATATGAAGGTGAGGCAACAACTCTTGTATTTACATATACAAGCAGTGGTTCTTCTTACTTACATTCTATGACTGTTAAGAATGAAGTAGCAGCATCAGATGTAGCAGAAGAACAGGATGTAATGCCAGAAGTTCAAGACAATGGTACTCCAGATAGCTTAGAGGCAGTACCTGTTGGTCAGCGTTACATCTTTACACAGACCGGTGGACAGATGAACACAGATGCAACAAAGGGTGCAGTAAACTCAAGCGTATCATATTTTGGTTTCCCTGAAACTACAGGTATGTATACATTGGAAGCAGATGTAGTATTAAGCTCATGTGGTTCATCTAACTACAATGGTATCTACTTCGGTGCTTTTGATGAAAACTATATTGCAACTGTAGCAATCCGTAATACAACAGGACTTCGTGGTATTTTATCTAAGTCATCTGCAGACATGGCAGGTGCAAGTACCATCGATGCTTCTATTGAAAGCGGACAGAAGGTACACTTTGTTGTTTCAAGAACAGAGGAGTGCTTCGTAATTACAGTAACTCCTGAGGATGGAGATACTTATACAATTGAATTCGATTATAAGGATTCAGGCGTATTATTATTTAAAGAAAAAGGTATCGATACACCTGTTTCATATGGTTTTGCAATTGCAAATGCTTCTGCAATCGTTACTAATATGAAATACTATGATGAAAACGGTGACATTTTATATGATCAGAATGCTTGCTATGATGCAGTAGGAACAGCTCCTATCGTATCTTCTGTAACAGCAGAAGCTGCTTCCACAAGAGAATATATCTCTGTAAACTGGACCAGCAGCGTTGCAGTAGTTGGCGATGGTCGTTATGTAGTACAGGTATCTAAAGATGGTAGCGAGTATGTTACTATTGAAGAAACCACAGCAACTTCATTTGATTACGCTATTACAGAAGCTGGAAAATACACCTTCCGTGTAGCTGGTAAATTAGGTGAAGAAGGTACAGTTAATACTTGGGTATATTCATCTGAATTAGATGTAATTGCAGCATTAACAAAACCGGTAGTTAACATTTCAGCTACTGAAAAAGCAATAACCTTAACATGGGATTCTATAGCAAAAGCAATTAAGTATGAAGTATACAGATATTCATATGATGATGGCGCTGATAATGCAACTAAGGTTGCAACAGTTACTGAAAACTATTATGTAGACACTAATGTGACCGCAGAAATGCCATATTACTACTATGTAGTAGCCATTTCAGAAGATAACTATAGTAACCCTTCCGTAACTGTATGGGCAGTACCAACTGCAGGACATACAGGTGATTACGTATATGAAGACGAAGCTACAGAAATCTTCATTACCAAGAAGTCTTATGACACTGTATTTACTAACAGCGTAGTTCTTGAAGGTAATGTATATGGTGATGGCAAATTAGAAGCAGTTGTAAATGGTACAACCGTAGAAACAAAGGATATGAAGTCCGGTGATGCATTTAGCTTCACACTTACCGTAGCAGAAGGTAGAAATGATGTTAATCTGTTATTTACTGATGCAGAAGGTAATATAACCAGACAGACATACAACTTTGTATATCTTACAAACTACAATATGGTAGTTGATGATGATTACGAAGGAACAGATGGTGACACCACCCAGTATGGAGTTCCGGCATATAGCACTGTTCAGGCAGCAGTAAATGCAGTTTCTTCAGGCAACAATGACAGCGTTGTAATCCTTGTTATGGCAGGCGATTATGAAGAAAGATTAGAAGTATCTAGTCCTTACATCTCTTTAATTGGTGAGGATAGAGAAAATACATTAATCCACTGTTATCCAGCTGATATCTTAAATGATGTTAATGCTGAAGCCGGTGGAGATATGTCTAAGAGATGTGCAACTGTTATTAAGAGTACTGCAACAGGATTCTCTGCAGAGAATATCTCGTTTGCAAACGATTATGTATATAGCACACCAGACAACAAGTCAAATAAATCTGCAGATGCAATTCGTGTAGAAGCAGATCAGTCAAGCTTTGTAAACGTTAAATTTACAGGCGTACAGGATACTTTATACATGCATAGCGGTATGCAGTATTACTACAAGTGTAGAATCGAAGGCTTAGTAGACTTCATTTACTCAGGTGATGACGCAAGAGCATTCTTTGAGGACTGTGATATCGTATTTGTATTCGAATCTACAAAGACCAGTGGATATGTATGTGCACCTAGAACAGCAGCAGATGCAACCTATGGATTAACCTTCTACAACTGTAGAATTCTCAGCGAAGAAGGATGTAATGGTACAGGATATCTTCTTGCAAGACCTTGGGGACCTAATGCATATATCACATGGATTGATTGTTATATGGGCGAAGTAATCAATGAATACGAACCATACAACGACATGAGCGGAAACTCTTACGAAAAAGCAAGATTCTTCGAATTTGGAACCTATGGTCCTGGATTCCAGATTAATGCTGACAGAAGACAGATTTCTCCTGCTCAGGCAGATGCTATGATTACTGCAAAATATCTTGGATGGAATCCACAGTCAGTTGTAGCAGCAATTTCTGCAGACCATTATGTAGGTGATGTTGTAACAGATAAGGAAGCAGAATATGACACAGCTGAAAGAGTAAATGATGAATATCTCTGGACAGATGGTGATGATAGCGGCTTTAAGATTTACGACATGGAAGGTTATGCAGATGCTTATGGCGTAACTGGTGGTGGTCTCTTACGTGAAACAAGTAATAACTACTTCAAAGTTGGTACAGCAGAAGAATTCTTAGATGCATTAATTACAGCAAAAGCTTCCGGAAAAGCTTCTGTAATCGAATTAACAGCAGATATTAACCTTGGCTGTAACGAAATTAAAGACTTTGCAAGCTATAGCAGTGTAATCAAAGCTTATGGCGCACAGCCATTGACACACCCAACCTTAATTGAAACAGGTGTATCAGTATTAACATTAAATGATACTTATAATTTAACAATCTTCTCTCAGAACGGAGCTTCTATCAAACATGCAAATATTACGATGAAGAATTCAGAGAATATCATCATTAGAAATATTAAGTTTGATGAACTTTGGGAGTGGGATGAAGAGACAGAAGGTAACTACGATAGAAATGACTGGGATTTCATTACAATTGACTCTAACTGTGATGGTATCTGGATTGACCATTGTACATTCTACAAGGCATATGACGGAGTTATCGATGTTAAGAATCCTGGATATGTTACTAACGTAACTATTTCATGGTGTGAATTCTTACCAGGTAGTGAGAATGATGAGTTCTTTGATGTAATGATGGATGAAATCAAGGCAAATGAAGAAGATTATCCATACTATCAGGCATTAAAGAAAGCTGGCATGACAGAAGAACAGATTTACAAGTATGCTTACTTCCAGAAGAAGACTCACCTCTTCGGACAGGATGACAGCTATACAAATGCAGTAGGTATTCGTGTAACATTAGCAAATAACTATTATAAGAATACTATGGACCGTATGCCAAGACTTCGTTATGGTTATACACACGTATACAACTGTATCATGGACGCACAGGACATCTTAGACGTGAAATCATCTATTACAAGCGATGATATTGCTAAGAAGTTTGTAAGCAATGGTGCATCTTCCACATGTAATGCTCAGGTACTCCTTGAAAACTGCTTCATTAGTGGTATCATGAATGCATTGAACTCAGGTAATGGTTCAAGCCCAGCCGGTTATATCAATGCAATCAATAGTGTATACTATATTAATGGATACTTAACAGCTCTTGAAGTTAAGAATAATTCAACCAGCGATGATGTGGTATTAATCACAGATGCAGAAGCATTTATTGCTGAATTACCATATTCAGACTATGTATTATATGATGCAGAGCTCTTAAGAGGTATCCTTCCTTACTATGCAGGTGCTGGTAAGTTAGATCTTACAGTACTTCAGTGGGAAAAGACATCTTACAACGCTGAATTGGAAGACCCGGAAATTGGTGAAATTCCAGAATTACCAAAGACTCCGGATAACACAGAGGAACCAGATGATACAAATGGTGGAGAGATTGACAAGAAGGGTGATGTAAACACAACAGTAATTTATATCATTACACTTCTTGGAGCAGCATTCGTAGCAACAGGATTATTCGCAAAAAGAAAATTTTCTGTAGAGTAATAATCCGCTAGAAAGCGATAAAACTTATTATTAGAACTGCGCACTGAAAGGTGCGCAGTTCTTTTTGGTTGTGCGAAACAGGGCATATTGCCATGGAATTGAATTTAGAGTTGAAAAGAATACTTATTTTTATACCATCTCATTTACGAATGAATATATTAATATAAAAGGGAAGGGTGTATAAAATGCCAGTTATTCAGATTAATAACGGAAGAATTCAAGATATATCTACGGATAGAGGAACCTCGTTTGTAACTGTGAGCTATCGGGAAAATGTAGGGGGCCGCTGGAATCAGCAGACAGTAAGATTGGTGGTAGGCCCACGTACAGTCATATTGGATGCGAATGGTCGTCCAACTACGATTACGGGGCTTAATCGAGGGATGATTGTTGATGCCACAATTTCAGATGTCATGACACGAAGTATTCCACCGCAGGCGAATGCATATGTGATTCGGGTGGAAAGAAGGAATCAGGCAGACAATTTTACCACAGGAAGAATTCTAAATATTGACCGAAGAAATCGCAGCTTTACGACAATCAGCGATGGAAATTTATCCTCTACCATAAGATTTAACGTTACAGACCATACCATGTTTTTTAACCGCATGGGAAGGAGAATTGGGTTTTCTGATTTACAACAGGGAATGCGCGTGAGAGTAAGACATGCAAGCTTCATGACCGCAAGTATACCTCCACAGACAACTGCATTTGAGGTACGAGTACAATAAATAAGTATATCAAGAAACAAAATAGATATATTTTCTGGCAGAAATTGAAAACTATTTCAAAAATTTAGAAAATGGTATTGACAGCCGTGTATATTTACTGTATATATAAACATGTACAGTAAATATACACGGCTATATTATTTTACACAGAATGCAAATGATACA
>CAYMYV010000007.1:14399-20225 GCA_964394775.1 uncultured Lachnobacterium sp.
GGCTATACCTGTTTCCGGAGATAAGTATGGCAAGGGATTGGTGTATGGAGGAAAAATTATGGTTAAGTTGACACAGGTATCAAAATTAGTAGGTACATTTACATTAAAAAATATTAACTTAGAAATTCCGGAGGGGTATATCATAGGATTAATCGGAGCAAATGGTTGTGGAAAGACGACCTTACTTCACATTCTGATGGGATTATACAAGCCGGATAATGGTGATGTGGAGTTTATGGGAAGAAAATATCCACAAGATGAGAGAGTTCTTCATGATAGCATCGGCGTTGTGCTGCAAGAGCGCTTATATGAGGACCACATGACCCTCCAGGAAAACGCAGCATATTATGGAAGATTCTATTCGGATTATGATGAGAAAGCCTTCTTACAAATGCTTCAGGAGTACGAATTAAATCCAAAGCAGAAGTATAAAACACTTTCAAAAGGCGAGGAGTTAAAATATCAGTTTGCATTCGCCTTGGCGCATCATCCAAAGCTCTTGATTCTAGATGAGCCAACGGGAAATTTTGACCCGGAGTTTCGTGAGGAATTCTTGACGGCACTAAAGAATTATATTGCAGATGGGGAGCATACGGTAATTCTTGCAACGCATCTGACAGAGGATTTGGATAAGATGGCGGATTACATCATTTATATGGAAAAAGGAACAATTCTTCTTGCGAAGGACATTGAAGATATCAGAAGCCGCTATCGCATCGTGGCAGGTGAGGATTATCGCATGAAGCTATTGCCTGAAAAGAGAATCATCCATATGGAAAAGGGCGAATTTTCCACAAAAGCATTAGTTCGTCACCGTAAAATCGATGAATATGATATGTCTTATACGGTATCAGTACCAACAATTGAGGAGTTTATGTATTTTGTGACAAAAAGAGGAAAGGGCGTAGAGATATGTTAAAACAGGCGTTTCGAAGTTATTTATCAGCAATACATCCCAGAAACATTAAGAAAATAAAAGAAGATGGCAATTGGTTTTGGTATATATACTTTTTATTTATCTATCCAATGCTTATGAGCTCCATAAATGGTAATGATTTTGCACTATATATATGTTTTACGATAGTAAAAATGCTTCCAATCCTATTGATGGGCTGGAGCAATGTAAGTTCTAAGTTTCTGATGTCAAAAGCGATGTTTTTATGTCCGATGAAGCAGGAAGATAGAAGAAGATATATCAATTGCGTGCTTCTAATGAAAATTGGGATACCTGTATGTTTGGGGATTGCCATTGAGCTAATATGGAGTATTTTCTATGGATTTAAACCATGGCAGATGATTACTATAGCATTTATCCATTTTTCCATTGGCATCGCAACCTATCTTTGTTTTGAAGGAAAAGGGAGAAACGACCAGAATATTAACTTTGCCAGAAGAGATAAAGCAGGTAACACAAGATGGGCATGGGTGAACATTGTGGCTCTTATATGGGCAGTTCTGGTACTGGTCTGTATGGAAATCGCTGATATGACATCTGGGATGAACTTAGAAAACGCTGGTATCATTGGAATTTCCGTGGTTATGCTTCTTGTGTGTGATATATGGATTATCAAAACCCAGTATCACAGCACCATCGAGCAGGCAGGTGATTATGAGTTGACATTTCGTGTTCTTGGCAAAGTCAAAGGGAAAACAAATACAGCATTGGATATATTCAATTAAGAAGAGGTAAAGTATGAAAATTGTGATACAACCACAAGGAACATTGGCAATCTACGAACAGATTGTAAATCAATTGAAAAATGCTATCGTTACCGGTGAGCTAAAGACGAATGAAGCGCTCCCGTCCATCCGTGCGCTGGCAGGGGATTTGCAGGTAAGTGTGATTACCACAAAAAGAGCATATGAGGAGCTGGAAAAAGAGGGACTTATCCGCTCTGTAGCAGGCAAGGGGTTCTATGTTTGTGAGTACAACACAGACTTTTTAAAGGAAAAACAGTTGATGATGCTGGAAAAGAGATTGACAGAGGTCATCAAGGAAGCAAAGGATGCAGGACTTAGCTGTCAGGAATTTGTAGAGATGGCGGAAACGTTGTATGAGTACGGAAATAAATAAGTACATTTAAAAAGGCATGCTTATTTTTTAAGCATGAGTATACGAGAAAAGCATGAGTATACGAGAAAAGTATGAGGATGCGAGAAAAGCATGCGTATACGGGAGAAGCATGCATGTACAGTAGGTGTATAAAGGAAGAGATGGAATTGAGGTACAACGAATGATATTAGAATTTAAGCAGGTAACAGGCACATCTAAGAGATATGCGTTAAAAGATATTAATTTCGCTTTGGAGGCGGGCTATATCATGGGCTTGGCCGGAAAAAACGGTGCAGGTAAGACTACGCTTTTGGATTACATCATGAATCCAAAGCAGCAGTATACGGGCGAGATTCTGATTGATGGGGTAAATATTCGGGAGAATCGCACGTTTATGATGAACAAGATTGGTTTTATTTCCGAGAACAATCAATTTTTCATGGAACGCACCGCAGAGCAAAATGTCGAAATTCTAGGTGGCTTATATGAACAGTGGGATAAGGGAATTTTCTACAATGCGATGAAGAAAATGGACCTCTCGCCAAAGAAGACAGTCGGTAAAATGTCACGTGGGGAGAGCTTTAAGTTTCAGACGGCTTTTGCCATGGCACACAAGCCATCCATTTATTTGATTGATGAGGCTACGGCTGGTATGGACCCGGTGTTTCGAATTGATTATTTTAAGATGCTGCAGGAAATTATTGCGGAGGAAACAGCATCGATTCTTATGACAAGTCATATTCAGGATGAGATTCAAAGAAAAATGGATTTTGTAGGGATTATGGAGGATGGTCGCCTGGTAAGCTTTGGGGAAACCTTCGAGGTTTTTCCTGAAAATTAGGTAATAAACGAAAAATCAAAGGCTTGCGCTGTAATAGCGTAAAAATAAGAAGATAAATGTAAGTATATATGAGGAATGAAGATTATGAATGAAGAACAAAGAAAGGTTCGCAAGTTTTATAAACAATTTTTAAGCTGGCGCTCGGAATCCATCGGGGTATGGATTGGAGCAGGATTTTTGGTTATGTTTATGCTGGTAGGATGTGCGGTTCCGGTTCAGGAAATATTAGAGGGTTCAGGAACAAACGGCTCTCTCATGCTGGTCATAACAATGTTTTCTGCAATATTGGCAGGGGTTCTGTATTTACGCCCTTACCAAGGGTATATGGAGAATCAAAAAACAGAGACCATCCTGTCCAAACTAAAATATGTGCCAGTAGATTTTAAAGAAATATTTCGGATGAAGCTTACATATATGATTAGGTTTTTTGCGATAATCTGCCCATTTTGTCTAATGCTTCAGGTACTTACAAGCGGGTATTCCTATGGAGAAATAACATGGAAGAATGTAGCTTATGTATTTGTAGTAGCATTTGTATGGCCAGTGTTAGGGAATTTGTGGATACTTCTTTTTGATAAAGAGATTAGTATCCAGTATAAATTTACAAAAATAGGTAAAATCATCATAGTGTTGAGTATTCTTGTGTTGGGGGCTATCTATGTACTTTTTCCCCGGAACGTGAAGGATTTAGTTCTAAAAGGGGCAGATGAGGAAAATGTCACCATTGAAGTGGGTTATGCCGGTGGCGATGAGTATGTGGATTATGAGCTGTCAACGGAGCAAAAAGAAAAAATGCTTGCGCTATTTGAGAAGAGCTATATAAGAGTTAAGCTTTTTCCAGAAAAATCTGTTTCCAAAAATTATATGGGGTATGACATCTATATATCTGATAATCAGGATATGATTTATTTTTTCGCGGAAGATATCATTTCGATTAATGGGCGACAATATGTGATTTATGGAGATGGTATGGCAGAAGAGTTTCGGGAAATAATTGAGAATGAATCATAGGGCTGCACAAAATATGATATCCATCTTGGGCGCAGCGCTAGCTCTATGCCGGGACAGTGAGCTTCCCTACAAATTGGACAGAATATTAGAATTTCTTGAAGTGTATTCTTACTGGAATTTTTCATGTCTTCTGAATGTCGGACACTTGGCGGGGATAGGTAGGTGAGGCAGAGGTACTTCGTGAAACTTGAAAAGTACAACGAAGCCTCTGCCTCAGCTATCTATCTATAAATGTTCTCCATTTCTTCGAATAATATCTGCATACACATATGCAGTATCCTTCAAGGTTCGCTCTTTTGTGTTATAATCCACATAGATAAGTCCAAAGCGCTTATCATAGCCTTCGGTCCACTCGAAATTATCCATAATAGACCAATATTGATAGCCAATGACAGGAATTCCTTCGTCAGTGGCTTTTTTCAGCTCCATAAGATAGCGCACCAGATAATCGGTTCGCTGTGGGTCATGCACCTTGCCATCCAGCATGATAAAATCATTGTTTGCCATTCCGTTTTCGGTAATGAGGATTGGAAGCTGGTATCTTTCGTAAAAGAATCTGGTTGCCCAATAGAGCACACTTGGTTCAATTACCCAGTCCATAGTAGTACGTGCAAGACCTGGGGTTACCTCCGGATTTGATGCGAATACATCACCGCCATAGTTGCTTGAGCTATATACGTTATATCCATAAAAATCCAATGGCTGATGAATGATTTTCAAGTCTTCTTCAGAGAGAGTATCCTTTAAATTCTCTGGAATACGGCCCAAAACGATTGGGTCAGACCACCAAATCATAGTAAATGGATTTGCTTCATCTCGGAAGGTCTGTGCCTTTGCCTTGGCGATGGCTTCCTGACTATTGTCGGTCGGAACCCATGCATCACAGGTTGGAGCATAGCCAATCTGTGGGGTGGTTTTTGCGTACTTACGAATCACCTGGGCTGCCTTTCCATGGGAGAGCATAACAATACGTGTGATTTTTTTTACATCTTCGGTAGAAAGTTTTAAAAATGGTGCATGGGAGCCTGCCCAATATCCGCATCCGATAAAGCACTGTGGTTCGTTAATAGTTATCCAGTAGGATACCTGATCAGAAAGCGCGTCTACTACAACTTTAGCGTACTGTTCGAAAAATTCGATGGTTTTCTCGCTTGCCCAGCCGCCCCATTCATGAGCCCACATTGGAAGATTCCAGTGAAACAGTGTACACATTGGGATGATTCCTGCGTTTACTAATTCGTCTACCAAATCAATATAGAATTGTAATCCGTTTTCGTTGATTACGCCCGGCTCAGGCATAACACGTGGCCAGCTGACAGAGAAGCGGTAGGATTTGATTCCGATTTGCTTCATAAGTGCCACGTCTTCTTTATAATGATGATAATGGTCGCAGGCAGTATTGCCGTTTTCGCCATGCTTTATTTTACCCTCTACCAGGGCATCCCAGATACCCAAGCCCTTGCCGTCTTCGTTATAAGCCCCTTCTACCTGATGTGCAGCACTGGCGGCACCCCAGAGAAAATTCCTGCTAAATCCCATATATTTTTCCTCCTAAGAGATGATTTTGAATATTATTCATATTATAAGGCATTTATGTTGCGAGGACAAGAATGGAAATGCTTTATGAAGGAGGAGAGATGTGTTAATATATGGAGGAAGAAGCCCGCAGGGCGGATTCCGAATGCTGCATGGCGGAATAGAAAGATGAATCAGAATTTGGTAGTGGGGTAGTAAAATGATTAGAATTATGAGATATAGCGACTTAGCACAATGTGGTATGATTTATGCAAAAGCATTCCCGATGGAACATTGGGGAATAGACTGGACGGCAGAAAATGCAACTGAATATCTTCAAGATTTTTTTGAACAGAAAAGATTTGTCGGATATGTATATGAAGAAAATGATGAAGTGTTAGGTTGT
>CAYMYV010000008.1:0-19794 GCA_964394775.1 uncultured Lachnobacterium sp.
ACAGTGGCTTAGGTCCATGGAGTTTATACTTCCGATTATTAAGGAAGATATGAAACTGCGTTTGGACAATGATTCACATATCGAGACGGTGGTTCTCTTGTCCCCAAAAGGCTGGCAACATGATGAAGAATGGGGATGGTATGGGTTATCCTATTACGAAATAATAAAAAAATTAATTGTTTTTAATTTGCTATTAACAATATAATGAGTTACAATTAAAAAAGAGTTGTGTAATGTGTGTCGTATTTTGGATATTAAATCAAAGAAAGGGCTGTATGCTTTTATACACCTGATTTGAAGCATTATCGACCTGCGTACTCAAAAAATAAATCAAAAAACGAGGGGGATATAATCAATGATACCTGCAATAATTCTTTTTGCAATTACTTATGTTTTAATGTTGTCCTTCAGCAAGTTCAGACCATATATTGCACTTGCTTCAGGCGTGATTTTTGTGGTCACGGGAATGCTGCCTTTGAACCAGGTTATAGGTTCTCTGGACTTTAATGTACTCCTGATGATTGCTGGTACTATGGGTCTTGTTTCACTGTTTATCGAAAGCAAGATGCCTGCTCTGTTGGCAGACATCATTATGGAAAAGGTTCCAAATGTTCAGATGGCAGCTGTGAGTCTGGCGCTTTTTTCAGGTTTTATCTCTGCATTTGTAGATAATGTTGCTACTGTTTTGATGGTGGCACCTGTGGCACTTGCAATCTGTCAGAAGATGAAAACCAATCCGGTACCTTTCATTATTGGTATTGCAGTTTCTTCTAATCTGCAGGGAGCGGCTACGCTGGTTGGCGACACCACTGCAATCATGCTTGGTTCTGCACTGGATATGAGTTTTATGGATTTCTTCTGGTATAAAGGAAAACCGTCCATGTTCTTTGTGGTGGAGCTTGGTGCAGTGATATCTGCTATTATTTTGATGTTCTTGTTCCGTAAGGAAAAGGCAGCAGTTCCGAAGGGTGCACCGCGTACCGAGGTGAAGTCTTTTATGCCAACAGTTTTTCTTGTGGGAGCAATTGTGCTATTAATTATGGCATCCTTTATTCCTAATAAGCCGGATGTGACGAATGGATTGATTTGCTGTACCATGCTGGTAATCGGTTTGATTTATAACTATATGAAGAAGAAAGATTTTAAGGCTGCAATGACTCCTCTGAAGGAGATTGACTTGGATACTATCGGCCTGCTGATTGGTTTGTTCCTTATGATTGGCGGTATTACCAATATGGGTGTTATTGACAAGGCTGCACAATTACTGGCTGAAGCAGGTGACGGAAATGTATTTTTGCTTTATACCATTATTGTATGGGCTTCAGTAATTATTTCTGCATTTATTGATAATATTCCTTATGTTGCAACTATGATTCCTGTAATTGCAGGATTGGCGCTCCGGTTGGGAGTGGATCCTACACCTTTGTATTTTGGTCTTCTCAGTGGAGCAACACTGGGTGGAAATATTACTCCTATCGGTGCATCTGCGAATATTACAGGTATCGGAATTTTGCGTAAGGCCGGATATGAGGTGAAGAATAGTGATTTCTTCAGAATAGGTATTCCATTTACCTTGGCAGCAGTAATCCCAGCTTATATTGTAATTTGGCTATTGTTCGGAGTATAATTATTATAGAGGGTAACTCATAAGTCGTTAAAAGATTTTTGAGATGCCCTCTTTATTTTTTGGGGGCTGTAACAGCAAAGTACAAAGATATACAAAGTTTAGCTAGTCATATGGGTAGAAAATGTGGTAGAATATTCCTATGTATGGTGAAAAATGCAAGATAAGCTAATGCAAAAGCATTAGCGCAAACGGATTTTATAGCGAGTAATGTTAAGAAGGGTAATTGGTATACAATATGAGCTTCTACAAGGGAGTAGATATTTCATCTCTGCTAGAGATGGAGGATAACGGATTAAAATTATATGATGCGAATGGACAGGAATGCGAAGCATTAGAGCTGTGTCAGCAGAACGGTGTGAATTCTGTGCGGCTTCGCATCTGGAATGAGCCATCCCGTGTGCCGGAATCAAAGGGCTACTGTGATTTGGAGCATACCATTTCATTTGCAAAAAGAATCAAAGCAAAGAATATGCATTTTATGCTTGATTTTCATTATTCGGATTTTTGGGCAGACCCGGGGAAGCAGAGAAAGCCGGCAGCTTGGGAACACTTAAGTCCGGAGGAGTTGGTGCAGGCAGTATATGATTACACCAAAGAGGTATTAGAGAGCTTGTCAGAAGAAGGCTGTGCGCCGGATATAGTTCAGATTGGCAATGAGATTCGAAGTGGCATGTTATTTCCGGATGGGGAGGTTCCACACTTCGAACAGCTTGCAAAGCTGATTAGCGCAGGGATTCGGGCAACCCGTGAGGTGAGCGCGGATATTCAAGTGATGATTCATCTGGACCAAGGCGGAAAATATATCTTCTTAAAGGAATGGTTTGATTCTATAATAGAAGCAGGCGTTGCGCCATTCGATGTGATTGGGGTGTCCTATTATCCGTTCTGGCATGGGACCTTTATGGATTTGAAATACTCTCTGGAGGCATTGGTCGAGCGCTATCAGCTTCCAATTATGGTAGTAGAAACGGCTCATCCATGGCGTCGTAGCGCAGATGGATTTGTGTCAGAAGAGCAGGAGAAAATTGCGGGCTTCTGTGCCGGTATCAAGGAACAGGGAGAGGTTATGAAGCTGGTTATGAACATCGTGGCTTCTGTTCCTAATGAAATGGGCTGTGGTGTATATTACTGGGAACCACTGGTTGTTCCAATGGAGGGACAAGGCAGCTGGGCAAACAACATGGGTGTGCTGGATTTGGATGGCAAGGTGTTGCCTGGATTTAAGGAATTTTGCTTTGAGCGAAAGGACTACTCGCAAAAGTATATTCAGAATGTATTTGCTGAGCTTGAGAAAAAAGCAAAGGCAGAAGCAGAGGCTATGAGCCGTATGCCATCAGGCACTAATTTAGTGAAAAACGTTGATTTTTCTACGGATATGAACTGGATGCTGATTAAGAAACAGGATTATATTCAGACCGAGGTTAATCACGAGGAAGAGTATTTGCAGGTAAGCTCCAACCAGAACTTTGATTTTACCATTTGTCAGGATGTGCATATTACTCAGTCTGGTATCTATGCGCTCAGCGTGCTGTATCGCGGAACCAATACCACGGATGTGGAAGTGAAATTGTTCGGAGAACAGATTGCATGTGATACGAGAGTTCGTGTAGAGAAGAATATTTATCCAACAGACGAGCTGTGGATGCGTTATGATATTGAAGGGATTGAACTAAAGGAAGGAACCTTTAATATCGGTATTCAGATGCATACGCCTCCGGTAGTGGGAAAAATAAAAGGATTCAAAGTGTGGAGGGTGGAATAGAATTTCCACCCTTTTCCACTTGTCTTTCTTTTTAGAAGTATAGTATCCTATCTAGTTGGATAAAGATTAATTATGATGGAGGAACTTTTTATGAAGGTAACAATTACAGATTCTGTAAAATATATTGGTGTGGACGACACCACCTTGGATTTATTTGAGAGCCAGTATGTGATTCCGGAAGGAATCTCTTATAATTCATATGTGATTTTAGACGAAAAAATCGCGGTTATGGATACCGTGGACAAGCGTGGTATGAAGGAATGGGAGGAAAATCTGTTAACTGCTTTGGACGGGAAAAAGGCAGATTATCTTGTGATTCATCATTTAGAGCCTGACCATGCAGGAAGTATTGCGAGATTTATAGAGCTTTTTCCAGAGGCTACATTGGTAGGGAATGCGAAAACCTTTCAGATGATGCCACAGTTTTTTGATTTTGATATCACAGGAAAAACACTTGTGGTAAAAGAAGGCGATACACTTTCTCTTGGAGAACATACATTGGCTTTTGTTATGGCTCCAATGGTACATTGGCCGGAGGTAATGGTGTCTTATGATAGCAAGGACAAAATTCTTTTCTCCGCAGACGGATTTGGAAAATTCGGAGCACTGGAATTGACACAGAATGAGGATTGGGCGTGTGAAGCCAGAAGATATTATTTCAATATCGTAGGAAAGTATGGCGGACCGGTGCAGGCACTCCTTAAGAAAGCGGCAGGCATGGATATTGCGTATATCTGTCCATTACATGGTCCGGTATTGAATGATAATTTGGAATATTATATTGGCTTGTATGATACATGGAGCAGCTATAAGCCGGAAAACGAGGGTGTCTTAATTGCCTATGCCTCAATTCATGGTAACACTGCAAAGGTTGCAGAAAAGCTCGGTGAGATGCTTAGAGAAAAAGGTGTACCAAAGGTCGTTGTCAGTGATTTGGCGAGAGAAGATATGGCAGAGGTAATAGAGGATGCTTTCCGTTATGATAGAATGATTGTGGCAGCTGCAAGCTATGACAGCGGAGTGTTCCCATGTATGCAGGATTTCTTATACCATCTTCAGAGCAAGTCTTATCAAAAGCGTAAGGTTGCCATTGTAGAGAATGGTTCTTGGGCTCCTTGTGCGGGCAGAGTGATGCGCGGGATACTAGATACTATGAAGGATTTGGAAATCGTAGAGCCGATGGTTACCATCCGTTCCACGATGAAGGATAGTGATGTGGAGAAATTAAATGAGTTAGCAGAGGCAATGCGGTAGAAAGCCATTTATCCAAAGGAGATATACGATGTTAGAGATTTTAACCCGTGCAGGGTGTTTTGTTGCAATTATTATCATAGGATATGTGCTTCGAAGAGTTAATTTCTTCAAGGAAGGTGACTTTACAGTTTTATCCAAAATCGTCTTAAAAATCACATTGCCGGCAGCATTCATCTCTAGCTTTTCCGGAAAAGAGATAGATGCTTCCATGCTCGCGATTGCGTTACTTGCATTTGGCGGTGGAGTTTTGTATATGATATTGGGATATTTGATAAATATTCGAAAAGGCAAAGACGAGCAGGCGTTTGGTTTGTTAAATCTGGCAGGGTATAACATTGGAAACTTTACTTTGCCATTTATTCAGAGCTTCGTTGGACCTGTGGGTGTCATTACCACAAGTATTTTTGATGTAGGAAATGCCTTTGTATGTTTGGGTGGAGCTTATGGTGTAGCAGCCTCTATAAAAGGAGAAGGAAAGTTCTCGTTTAAGAGAGTTCTAAAAGCATTATCCCATTCTGTGGCATTTCTCACCTGTATTACGATGGTAACCTTGGGCGTGCTTGGGATTTCTCTTCCGGCACCGGTGGTATCTCTTGCGCAGATTGTAGGAAGCGCGAATCCATTTTTGGCAATGCTCATGATTGGTGTGGGCTTTAAGTTATCAGGGGATAAGAGTCAGATTGGAACAATTGTAAAAATGCTTGCGCTTCGATATAGTGTAGCCCTTGTATTTGCCCTTGCGGCTTATTACCTGCTGCCATTAGAATTGGAAGCAAAGCTTGCGATTATGATTCTGGCGTTTAGTCCAATTGGTTCTGCTGTACCGGGATTTACAGAAGAGTTAAAGGGTGACGTAGGATTGTCTAGCGCACTGAATTCTATTTCGATTATATGTAGTATTGTGTTTATGGTTATAATTTTAATGATAATGCTATAATAGATGAGGATAAGTGAGGAATTTGAACTGTATGAAGAAGCAGTAGGAATGGTGCTCCCCGAAAGGGGAGCTTTTTTCGTATGTATGAAGAATTAGACGAATGAAAGCGGATAAAATTGGAAAAAATGTAGGTATCACTTTTATAAGGAGACAATATATGACGCAAACACAGATTAGAAAAGTAATCGGAAGAGAAATCTTAGATTCCAGAGGAAATCCTACGGTGGAAGCAGAGGTGACACTGGCAGACGGCACGATTGGAAGAGGTGCGGCACCAAGCGGTGCTTCTACAGGAGAATTTGAGGCCTTAGAGCTAAGAGATGGAGAAGCCACGAGGTATTTGGGAAAAGGGGTACGTAACGCAGTAAAAAATGTCAACACTGTAATCGCAAATGCACTGATAGGATTGGATGCGGCGGATACCTATACAGTGGATCATGCAATGCTATATGCCGATGGAACACCGGATAAATCGAAGCTTGGAGCCAATGCAATATTGGCAGTATCCATAGCAGCAGCAAAAGCGGCTGCGATTTCCCTTAAAATTCCATTTTACAGATTCTTAGGAGGAGTTACAGGAAATCACCTGCCGGTTCCAATGATGAACATCTTAAATGGCGGCGCACATGCTGCAAACAACATTGACATACAGGAATTTATGATTATGCCGATTGGTGCACCAAGCTTTAAGGAGGCGCTGCGATGGAGTGCAGAGGTATTCCACACTCTGGCAAAAATCTTAAAAGAAAGAGGCTTATCCACCGCAGTAGGTGATGAAGGAGGGTTTGCTCCAAACCTTTCGGATGAAGAAGAAGCCATTCAGCTGATTCTTGAGGCTATCAAAAAAGCCGGATATGAGCCGAAAAAGGAATTTGTAATTGCAATAGACGCTGCAACAAGTGAATGGAAGGGCGCTTCTGTCGGAGAGTACGTGCAGCCTAAGTCAGGAAAGCATTTTACTACCAATAGTCTCATTGAATATTGGAATGAATTGATACAGAAATATCCGATTTTCTCCATAGAGGATGCACTGGATGAAGAGGATTGGGAGGGCTGGAAAAAGCTGACCTATGCGATAGGAGAAAAAGTACAGCTGGTAGGTGATGATTTGTTTGTCACAAATACCAAACGCTTGAAAAAAGGAATTCAAAAAGGCTGTGGAAACAGTATCCTTATCAAATTGAACCAAATTGGAACCATATCAGAAACCCTTGAAGCAAATAAAATGGCACACAGCTTTGGGTATACTGCAATTGCCTCTCATCGTTCAGGAGAGACAGAGGATACCACCATTGCGGATTTGGCAGTGGCACTGAATGCCGGACAGATTAAAACCGGCGCTCCAAGCCGCTCAGAGCGTGTTGCGAAATACAATCAGCTTCTTCGAATAGAAGAGGAGCTTGGAAAGTCTGCAATCTATCACAACTTAGAATATAAGAACGAGTGCAATATGAATAAGTAGCGTTCATTTGTGAATAATAAGATTAAGCCCCGAAACGGAGCATCACAAGGAGGAAGTGTATATGAGATATTTTGTAAACGAGAATTGCATTGGCTGTGGTTTGTGCACCAATATCTGCAAGGATGTATTTACCATGGCAGATACAGGTGTGGCAGTTGCAATTAATAGTGACGTACCTGCAGAGGATAAGGACAAAGCAAAGGAAGCCGCAGAAAGCTGCCCTGTTGACGCAATTGAAGAGTGCTAATCAGCTGCGTGTTGACAATAAAAGCAAACATGATATAATCGAGTTAGTTACAACTAACCTGAAACATTTTTTGTATATACACATATTCTAAGAAAGGAAGGTATATCAGAATGGAAAATATTATGTTTGCTTTTATGTTAACTCTATTTGCCGGTTTAAGTACCGGTATCGGTAGTGTCATTGCATTTTTTGCAAAGAAAACAAATAAGAAATTCTTATCTGTAAGCCTTGGCTTTTCGGCTGGGGTTATGATTTATGTTTCTATGATAGAGATTTTTGGAAAAGCGAAGGACGCATTAACGGCAGATTTGGGCGACAGAACAGGTGCCTGGATAACGGTGATTGCCTTTTTCGGTGGGATATTTCTCATAGCGCTTATTGACAAGCTTATCCCATCCGCAGAGAATCCGCATGAACCAAAGAATGTATTGGCGGATTGCGAAGGCTGTGGCGAGTGTGAGGTTTGCGTAAAAGAAAGAAAAAATGAAAAAAATAAGTTAATGAGAATGGGATTGTTTACAGCATTAGCCATTGCGATACATAACTTCCCGGAGGGAATGGCTACGTTCGTATCGGCTTTTCAGGACCCGGAGGTTGCAATTCCAATTGTGGCTGCAATAGCCATACATAACATTCCGGAAGGAATAGCGGTATCTGTCCCTATCTATCAGGCAACGGGTTCTAGAAAAAAGGCATTTTTTTATTCGTTAGTATCTGGTTTGGCAGAGCCGATTGGTGCATTAATAGGTTGGTTGATTTTGATTCCAATTATGAGCGACGCGGTGTATGGAATTATTTTTTCTGCTGTGGCAGGAATTATGGTTTTCATCTCAGTGGATGAGCTGCTTCCGGCTTCAAGAGAATATGGAGAACACCACCTGTCCATTTATGGTTTGATTGCCGGAATGATGGTAATGGCAGTGAGCCTGTTATTATTTATGTAGCACGAAAATATTAAGAAAAAATGAATTACAACATTTTGTATTGACAACATAAAATATGAGATGTAGTATAATACTATGCTAGAAGTAGTTCTTAAAACTACATAACGAAGGAATGAGTACTGTTTTGGAGGTAGTATTATGCAAATTACAATTCGTGAACCGGGTAGTGCAATCACCCACTGTATTGGAATGATAATGGCGATGGTTGCCGCTGTACCACTAATGATAAAAGCAGCTCTGTCACAGAATATGCTGGCAGTTGATGCTATGGTGATTTTTATTGGAAGCATGGTGCTTTTATATGGAGCCAGTGCAACCTATCACGCAGTGAACCTGACAGGAAAGGCACTAAAGGTCTTTAAGAAAATTGACCACATGATGATTTTTGTGCTGATTGCCGGCTCCTATACACCGGTATGCCTGCTCGTGCTGGATAAAGCACAGGGGTATCCTCTGCTGGTATTGGTGTGGGCGACTGCAGTAGTTGGGATGCTGATTAAGTTGTTCTGGGTAACCTGTCCAAAGTGGTTTTCATCCATTATCTATATTGCGATGGGATGGGAATGTGTATTTGTATTTGGACCATTGGTTGAAACACTCCCAACACAAGCATTCTGGTGGCTTTTGATAGGAGGTCTGTTTTATACAGTAGGTGGAGTGCTGTATGCGCTTAAGATTCCGTTTTTAAATAATATTCATAAATATTTTGGGTTACATGAAATATTTCATCTGTTTATTATGGCTGGAAGCTTTTGTCATTTTATGTTTATGTTTTTGTATGTGGTGTAGAGTTTTAAACTAGTAATCTGAGATTGTTAGATAATTAGGCTTATGGGACATATCGTTTAAAAGCGATATGTCCTTTTTAATTGTGCGATTGGGGCTATTGGTTTCGAAGTTTGAAAATATATATTGACAAGAAACTGTACTACTCATATAATACAGTTAGAAAGTGTATTACATGTGTAGTACACTTTTGGCGATGAGGAATAGGTATAATAAGGAAAGAGAGGACGCGATATGATATCCTTTGCACAGTTAAAGCTGCAAGACACTAGTCCGATTTATTTGCAAATATTATTGTATATCAAACGCGGAATTATCGCCGGGACGATTCAGGATGGCGATGAGCTTCCTTCAAGGCGAGTGCTGTCAGCTACGCTTGGAGTGAATCCGAATACGGTACAGAAGGCATATAAGCAGCTGGAAGATGAAGAGCTGATACAGTCTCGAACAGGAGCAAAAAGCTGTGTGGTCGTAACACAGCAGAAGCTTTGTGAGATTCGGCAGGAGCTAATGGAGGATGATGCGAAGGGTGTAGTTCGCTCCCTTAAGCTTATGGGCGTAAGCAAAGAGGAGGCATATAGCCTGATTGATAAATATTGGGATACGGAGGAATAGGAAAGTGAAAAAATATCTATCTGTTTTTGAAATGATAACAAGAAGTACCCTGTATAAGGTGCTTATCACACTTGTGCTTATGGTAGTAGTTCAGTTTTTTCAATTTGGGGCTGAGCTTAAGCAGACATTTGGCTCAGGGAATGATGAGATAATCATTGGAATGGAGAATATTGTAGATGAAAGCTATCTTGTAGTGCCATTAGCCATCGGATTTGTTCTTATGACCATCATCCTGTGCTGGTGTGGCTGCAACATTGGAAGTAATCAGGGGTATACACTTAGAAGACTACAGATTGGGGAGCGAGCAGTGTTCTGTCTGCAAATCCTATACAACTGCTTGTGCTATGTGCTGTTATGGGCTTCCCAGGTGGCGGTTACTGTGGGAATCAGCCACCTGTATGTGCAGCATGCAGCAGAGCTCACCAATCAGACTGTCGTATTGGCATATTACAAAAACAGCTACATGCATAGCGTCCTTCCAATGGAGGACGGCAGGGGATGGGCACTGCTTATTTTTCTGATAATAGGCTGTGGTGTGGCGGCTGCCGCATTTCCGGTACAGCAGAGACGTGGCAAGATTGGATTTAGCATGATTGTCGCTGTGGCTTTGGCACTCGTATGCTTTCCAAATGGAATTGATGCAGATTATAGATTCGTGTTTGTTTGCCTCGCTTTTTTCTGTATGGCTTTGGTAGCACTTTTGGGAGTATTTGTAGGAAGTGAGGAGGAGCAGGATAATGAATAAAAGGAAAGAACATAGTTGGTTGGAAAGCAAAGCGCCTCTTGGGATTGAGCTTGCAAAAGAGATTACGATTTTTGTGTCAGGTATGCTGCTATCCCTTTTGTATAGTCTTATATATCTGGCAAATTATGTGATTGAACGCAACAATCTATATGAAAGGATTGACGAGGAAAGGGTACTTAGAGCGGGAGCAATCATGCCCTCCTTCGAAACCTTGATAGAGGGACGCATGATAGGCTTTGGAATCGTGATTGTGATTCTGATTTGCATAAGTGTATATCACTATATCTATCATTACATGGATAGCAAGCTGGTGTATCTTATGAAGCGTCTGCCAAGCAGATGGGAGTTGCATAAGAGATGCTTAGTACTTCCAATCGTAGGAATTATCGTAACACTCGTTTGTTCACTGTTATTGTGGTTTATATACTACGGAATTTATCTGTTGTTTACACCACAACAGTGTCTGCCAATTTAAAGGAGGAAGAAACATGCTTAAAATAGAAAATGTCATCAAAAAATATGGAAGACAAGTGGCTTTAAATAATATAAATCTGGAAATAGAACAGGGAGAGATTATCGGTCTCTTTGGCGAAAATGGTGCGGGTAAGACCACACTTATGAAATGCATCTTAGGGTTTCTTGCATATGAAGGTGCAATTACACTTGACGGAGAGCCAATCACTACAAAAAATATTGCAAGAATTTCTTTTGCAACGAGTGAGCACTCCTTTATACCGAATTTTAATCCAAAGCAGCATGCACAGTTTTACAAGGAGCATTTCCCAAAATTCTCAGAGAAGAGATTTCAGATTTTGATGGATTTTTTTGACCTTCCAATGATGAAACCTCTTAGAAGCTTTTCGACGGGGCAGAAGAATCAGTTTGAGGTAATCCTTGCTCTGTGTCAGGGAGCGGATTATATCCTTATGGATGAGCCTTTTGCGGGAAATGATGTGTTTAATCGAGAGGATTTTTATAAGGTGCTGCTTGGTATACTAGAGCCACATGAGACCGTGCTCTTTTCTACGCACTTAATAGAAGAGGTGTCCGAATTTATTGGAAGAGCAATTCTAATCCGAAAGGGTGAGATTGTATCGAACATTACGATGGATGAAATAGAGGAGCAGGGTGAGAGTCTGATATCCTATATTAAGAAATCCTACAATTACAAGGCGGACCGTGTGGGTCGCGCAATTAGTGAATTAGAGCAGGAGGAGAAATAATCTATGAAAAAATCCCTCGTAATATTAATGGTCTTAGTCCTGGTGTCCGGTTGTGGTATATATTTCGCAAATGCTGCAATAGGCAATGAAATTGATAATGTAGAATTTATCGAAAAGGTAGCCTATGGAGATAAATCAGTAGTCGAAGGGCTTTCTGTTGTGCGTAAAGCAAGTTATGATACAAATATGTTTTGGGATACTACATATACCTTTGGAGAGAGTCCGGTTGCTGATACAACCTTTGAATTTTATGAGTATGGCAAAGAGACTGTTGGTTGGCAAACCGTATATGCCGGCCTCCAATTTCATGCTACACATACAGCCAGTACGTTGCTTCGTACAGAGTATTATAAAGACGGGACAAATCTGGAAGGGATCGATCGGGTATTATATGAACTGATGGAAAATGCACCGGCAGGAAAAATTACGACGAAGACCGTAAAATTGAAAGATTATCTGCCATATTATACATTTTCTTTATATGTGGATATCCAGGATTTTGACTATGATTATGGTAGTTATGATATGTCAGCTGGTTATTCTGATGAAGTAGTGCTTAAGAAAAAGACAACACTAGAGGATTTTAATAGCTTCTTTAAAATTCCGATATTAGAAGAGGAACGATATGTAGTCGGGGTTAATAAGGATGCATCAGGTAATATTATTGGATATGGTTATTCTTCTTTATATGGAGGTGTAGCTTTCAATGATTATGATTATGATACAGGAGTGATAACAGGGGATGCCTTTGAATTTGATATGAGCTCTGTTTATAGCGAAGATACGATATATTTCACCTTTTCTCCGCTGACGGTTGAAGGAAAAATTGTGGATACCAGTCTGATACCTGGGGGATATGGAATTTATAGCTGCAAATATGATAGGGAGAATAAGCTGATTGATGCAAGTACCTTAAAGCTGGAATACAAATTGGAGCCAACCGGCTATGTATCACTAAAGCTGGATGCCCAGAAGGAAAACCTTCTGGTATTTACAGAGGATAGCGAGCAGTTTTATGTGACAGTGCTGGATATCGATACCTTAGAAGAAAAACAGACATTTATGTATGGAACGGCTGAGTGGAACAATATTGCAAGATACTATCGAATAGAAGAGGATTATGTGATAGCACAGTGTAATTATTTTGAAGGGGTGCTTTTGTCTCGAAATGAGGATGGAACGTATACAAAGGAATTTACGTTTCCGGCAATTGTGTATGAATGCTCAGAAGAGAATTATTTTCTGGCTAGTGATAATGCATTTGCATGGAATGGAAATACTCTGGTTATTGCGGGTGATTTGATGGTTGAAAGACCATATTATATGTCCGGCTGTGGTATATTCATAGGGGCGTTTGATGAGACGGGGGTTCTTTTCTATGGAGAATATGACAGCAGCTTAAATACGGGCGCAATTGAAGGAGAATACTGGATATGTGAACCGCTATATCGTGAGGGATTGGTGCTGGAATGGAATTAGTCTTTGAGAGGAAATAAAATTAGGTGTTTTCAGATTACCAATAAAGTGGTATGCTATCTTTTAGTAAAAATAGTTAATAGGAGAGTATTGTATGAAAAAACTGGGCTTTGGACTTATGAGACTTCCACTTGTGGATAGTAATGATGGAACATCGATTGATATAGCGCGTGTGTCGGATATGGCAGATAACTTCATCAAAGAGGGATTTACATATTTTGATACAGCAGCTCCATATCATGGCTTGCAGAGTGAAGTGGCTTTTCGTGAAGCCGTAGTAAAGCGTTATCCTCGCGAGAGCTATACGGTTACAGATAAGTTCTCTCTGTGGATGATTAATGACGAAATGACCATGGAGCGCTTCTTTAATGAGCAGTTAGAACGTCTTGGTGTGGAGTATCTGGACATTTACCTCTTCCATGCATTAAATGCAAACCGATATGCGCAGGCGAAGGAGCTTGGTGTCATTGCGTTTATGGAACGGATGAAGGCAGAGGGCAGGATTAAGCACATTGGCTTTTCTTTCCATGATTCTGCAGCGGTTTTAGATGACGTGTTGAACGATTGGCCGGAGGCAGAATATGTTCAGTTACAGTTAAACTATCTGGACTGGGAAGATGAGAATGTACAGTCACGTAAATGCTATGAAGTAGCATTAAAGCATGATAAACAGATTCTGGTTATGGAACCAATTAAGGGGGGCTCTCTTGCGGTGGTTTCTCCGGAGGTCGAGAAAATGTTTAAGGACTACAATCCGGATGCGTCCATCGCTTCCTGGGCAGTTCGTTTTGTGGCAAGTCTTAAGAATGTAGTAATGGTTCTTTCCGGCATGAGCAACGAGGAACAGATGGCAGATAACTTAAGCTATATGAAGGATTTTGTTCCAATGAACGAAGAGGAGCTGGCGCTCGTAACCAAAGCAGCAGAGATTATCCGCAACGACATTGCAATTCCATGTACCGCATGTCGTTACTGCGTAGATGATTGTCCAATGCAGATTGCAATTCCGGATTATTTCAAAATCTATAATCGTCTCAAACAGCTTCAGGGAACGCAGGAGTGGGAGCGTCGCAACGAGTACAATCGTGTAGCAGAGAATCACGGAAAAGCATCCGCATGTGTGGAATGTGGTATGTGTGAAAATCATTGCCCTCAGAATATTGAGATTCGTCAGGCTCTCAAGCTTGTGGCAGAAAGATTAGAATAACCAGAAGATGATAAGGTTCTGTAAAAAAGAAGTAGTACTTGTTGTGCCAACGGGTTTACCATTGCAAATATTATTTTCCTAGCAGTATTATTGCTGCTAGGATTTTTTGTTTTTGGGTGGAAAATTGTAACCACTTAATTAGAATAAATGACCTGTTAAGGAAAAAATATTGTATCTTTATCTTGAATTTGCTAAATTATCACTAGCAAATGACGTAAGGCATGTATATGAATAAAATGAAAGGATGGGATAGAAAATGAGTAAAAGTATGAATTTATCAAACAATGTAAAAGAACTGGATATTAAATTCAGCTATGGTGAATTTCGAATGGTTACTGGTCCAGAGTTTTCCGTGCAGACAGAAGGGTATGATGATGAAGAGGTACTTATTGTAGAAGAGGGAGAACGCTTTATTATTCGCGACGAACGAAAGAAGACCACATTTCTTGGAGCAACAAAAAGAGACAATTATATCATTCAGCTTGTGATTCCGGAGGAACGTTTTTTTGAGCGTGTTAATATAAGCACGGGAGCAGCAGAATTTAGGGTGGATTCTTTGAAGGCTAACATTCTCAAATTAGAAATGGGTGCCGGAGAGATGACATTTGACCATCTGGAGGTGGTAAATTATGCCAAAATCTCCGGAGGTGCCGGAGAGCTTAGGGTAAATGCAGGAAGCATAAACGATATGCAGTTAAGTCTTGGTGCCGGTCAGGTAGATATAAGTGCTGCAATTACCGGAGACTCCAAGCTTAGTGCAGGTGTAGGCGAATTGAATCTACAGCTTCAGGGAAGCGCAGATGATTACAGTGTTACAGTAAGTAAAGGAATTGGTGCTTGTAATGTGTATGGTGCAGCCGGGGTAAACGGAAAGACTTATGGCAATGGTGCAAACCGCATTCAGGTGAGTGGTGGAGTTGGAGAAATTAATATTCGATTTGAAGCTTAAAAGTGAACAGCCGGCAGAGTGTATCTGCCGGCTGTTTCAATATTTATAATACTTTAGACAAAAATTCTTTTGCTCTTGGAGATTTCGGATTTAAGAAGAATTCGTCTGGTGCAGCTTCTTCCATTATTTTTCCTTCGTCAATGAAGAGTACGCGGTTTGCAACCTCACGGGCAAAGCCCATTTCATGGGTTACAATAATCATGGTCAGACCATCATTTGCAAGAGATTTCATAAGGTCTAATACTTCGCCAACCATTTCCGGGTCAAGTGCGCTGGTAGGCTCGTCAAAGAGGATTACATCCGGATTCATAGCCAGGGAACGAACGATAGCAACACGCTGCTTCTGTCCGCCGGAAAGGGTAGAAGGATATACATCTGCCTTCTCCTCTAATCCGATGCGCATTAACAGGTTTAATGCATTTTCCCTTGCTTCTTCCTTAATTTGCGCCTTTGTGGTTGTAATTGGAAGTAATTCCTGTTTTTTATCCGCAGACTTAAAAAGGTTTGTGATGCGAAGAGCTGCGTTTTTACGTTTTGCCCTGGAAAGCTCCTGACACTGAACATGAACAGGTGCAAGCATAATATTTTCAATAACCGTTTTATTATTAAACAGATTAAAATGCTGGAATACCATACCCATTTTTCTACGATGCACATTGATGTCTACGGAGAAATCTGCGATATCAACACCATTAAAAATAATCTGACCGCCGGTAGGGTCCTCCATACAGTTTAGGCAGCGAAGGAAGGTGCTTTTTCCGGAACCGGAGGGTCCGATGATACATACGATATCGCCTTTGTTTATGGTTACGCTGATGCCATCAAGGACATTTTTGCCACCGAAGTTTTTTTCAAGATTAATTACGTCTATCACTTTTACTCAAGCTCCTTTCCATAAGTTTAATTCCCAAACTGATAATCAGTACTAATACGATATAGATGAGTGCCATCACAATATATGGAACCATGAATTCGTAGCTGTTAGAGCCAATCAGGTTAAATGCTACGTAAAGGTCTGTTGCGCCTACAAAGCTTACAACAGAGGTTTCCTTAATCAAAGCGATGAATTCGTTGCCGAGAGTTGGCAGAATGTTTTTGACTGCCTGTGGGATAACAATTTTCATCATGGTAGTGCCAAAGCTTAGTCCTACTGCGCGACCTGCCTCCATTTGTCCGGCGTCAACGGATTGAATACCGCTTCGCATGGTTTCGGATATGTAAGCACCGCTGTTAAGACCAAATACAAGAATGGAAACCTCTACACCATTTAGGCGGATACCCATAAGAGGGAGCAGTACATAGTAGAAAATAAGTAGCTGTACTACGATTGGTGTACCACGGAAAAGGCTTACGTAAAAGGTACAGAAGCCGTTTAGGATACGTGGCATCAATTTGTATTTTGGAATTACACGAACTGTCGCAATCAGTGTACCGATGATAATACCGATAATCAAGCCGCTTACAGCAATGATGATGGTATTTTGCAAGCCGAGAGCGATTCGGTCGGAACCACCTTTATTAAAAAAGATGTCTAGAAAGTTCTCAATTTTCGCATCAAAATTTCCCATGTAATATTTCTCCTATTCGAAAGAAAAAAGGCTGTCTGGAGACAGCCTTCTTGATTATTGAACTGCATTAATTGCATCTACAATACATTTAGCTGGTGCTGAGTCGATTATAACATAATCAACGTTGCCATTCAACATATCCTGTACTGCAAGAGAACCATTCTGGTTTGGAACTGTTGTTACAGGGAAGCCTGCAAAGTCCCAGTCTTCATCACCTTCACAGTAGAGCTGACCGGTTGTACCACGCTGTACACCAATCTTGCAAGAGGAATCCTTTGCATTTAAGATGGCTTCTACATCTTCAACTGTTTTGCAGTTATCAAAATCAGTACAATCAGATGGAACGATAAGCTTCTGGGAAGCATCATAGTATGAATCAGAGAAGTTTACATGTTCTTTTCTGTCTTCAGCAATTGTAAGACCTGCCATTGCGATATCACACTGCTGCTGACCAACTGCAAGACACACAGCATCGAAATCCATATGTACGATAACTAATTCTTTTCCAAGATAATCAGCAAGTAATTTTGCGATTTCCATATCTACACCGTAGAATTCGTCGCCACCTTCTGTATATTCAAATGGTGCGAAAGCAGCATTGGTAGCAACTACTAACTGGTCCTTTGAATCATCCTTTACAGCGGATTTTACACCAACCGGTGTACCATTGCTAAAGTAACGGTCGCAAATTTCTTCTAATGTTCCATCATCTTTGATTTTTTTGATGAATTCATTTACTTTTTCTAATAATTCTGGCTGGTTTTTGTCAACACCGAATGCATACTGTTCTGAAGTAAGCTCGATATCGATAACCTTTGCTGTTTTTGTGCTTGCGCTACCACAAGCGGTTAATGTGCCAAGTGCCATAACAAGCGCGAGAGCAAATGAGATAATTTTCTTCATGTCTTTTTCCTCCATTATTTATAATTTATGAATACAATCATGTTTGCGATGCATATTTATGCAGTTGCTTTGCAAAATATATCATGCTTGTATACAAAATGCAATAGAAATTTCTATATTTTACGTATTTTTTTATTGCACTCATAAAATGACTGAACTATAATTCGAGTATATTGGGAATAACCAATCAAGTAAGTGTTAAGGAGGTTCATATTATGAGCATCAGAGTTGGAATTTTAGGTTATGGAAATCTTGGTAGAGGCGTTGAGTGTGCAATCAGGCAGAATCCGGATATGGAGCTTGTTGCGGTATTCACCAGAAGACCACCGGAAACAGTGACCATCTTACACGAAGGAGTAAAGGTTTATCATGTGGACGACGCAATTAAGATGAAGGACGATATTGATGTATTGATTCTTTGCGGCGGAAGTGCAACTGATTTACCGGAGCAGACAAAAGAGTACGCAAAATATTTTAATGTAGTAGATAGCTTTGATACACATGCAAGAATTCCTGAGCATTTTGCAGCAGTAGATGCATCCGCAAAAGAAAATGGCAGGGTAGCAATGATTTCTGTGGGCTGGGACCCGGGAATGTTCTCACTTAACCGCCTTTATGCGAATGCAATTCTTCCAAACGGAAAGGATTATACGTTCTGGGGCAAGGGTGTTAGTCAGGGACATTCCGATGCAATTCGCCGTGTTGATGGGGTTGCAAATGGCAAGCAGTACACCGTTCCTGTAGAGGATGCCTTAAGAAGAGTCCGTGCAGGAGAAAATCCGGAGCTTACTACAAGAGATAAGCATACAAGAGAATGCTATGTAGTAGCTGAGGAAGGTGCGGATAGAGCACGTATTGAGTCTGAAATCAAAAATATGCCAAACTATTTTTCTGATTACGATACAACGGTAAACTTTATTACAGAAGAAGAATTGCAGGCAAATCACAGTGGTATTCCACATGGTGGTTTTGTTATCCGCAGTGGTAAAACCGGCTGGAATGGAGAAAATACACATATTATTGAATACAGCTTGAAATTAGACTCTAATCCGGAATTTACGTCTTCTGTTATTGTTGCTTACGCAAGAGCAGCTTATCGCATGAGTCAGGAGGGCATCACCGGATGTAAAACGGTATTTGATGTTGCACCGGCATACTTAAGTCCACTAAGCAAGGAAGAGATGCGGGCACATTTATTATAAGAAGTAAGGAAACAGTAAGAAGAAACGAAATATTAAGAAGATATGAGGATTTTTACATGAGTAGATTATGTAGAAAAATAGCTGTATTAGCTAGTGTATGTACATTAATCACTGCATGCATGACCGGATGTGGTGATACGAACACGGGAACCGGTTCGGAAAACAGCAGTGAAGTGACGAATGCGTCTGTGACATTTTCCAAGTCAAGTGGAATCTATGAAGAGGCATTCTCTTTAGAAATAAAAGCAGTAGAAGAGGGCGAGATTTACTACACTACAGACGGTAGCGACCCTACGATTAGTGCTACGGCTGTGGTATACAGTGAACCAATACAGGTTGCTGATAGAAAAGGCGACCCTAATGTAGTCTCTGCGGTAGACCCGGTCCTTTTCTCAGGGAATTATAATAAGGTAAACAGCTCCCGAAATGGATTTACCTGTACCATTTCTGCACCGGCGGATGAGGATGTAGATAAGTGTACGGTTATTCGTGCAGCGGTAAAAAAAGCAGATGGAAGCTTTGGGGCAGAGGCTTTTTCTACCTATTTTATAGGAGCTGCCGAAGAGCATATTCAGGGATTGAAGGAAAGCTGTGAGGCTGGTGGAACTTCTCTTGCCGTAATGAGTATTAACATGAATTACGAGGATTTGTTCGACAGCAAAACAGGTATCTATGTAAAGGGCGATATATTTGAAACTGCTTTAGCAGAATATTTGCAGAACAACAGATTAAAGGATGCAGAAACGGCGCGTTCCTTAGATGCCAACTATAAGCAAAAAGGAAAAGAATGGGAGCGCGAGGCGGCAATTACGTTATTCGAGGTGTCCGCAGACGGAACTGCATCGGCGGTGCTGTCCCAGAACTGTGGTATTCGTATTCAGGGGAAT
>CAYMYV010000009.1:0-19600 GCA_964394775.1 uncultured Lachnobacterium sp.
GTAATATTTCAAATGAAATAGCCGCTGATGCCAAAAATTCTTCTGATATCTCAATGGAATCCTTAGAGTCCATTGCCAAAGAAATTGATACTTTTTTGAAAAACTATGATTCCAATAGCTTTCATAATAGTTTTTCATTTTTTAATAGCTTAAATTCTGAAATTACATATACATTGAATACAAATGCGTTGTCTGATATGTCTGATAAAATCAAACAGGCAGAAGCAAATAATACATTCTTTAAATTTGCTTCTTCAAAGGATGGCATTATTGTTTATGAGATGGACGGATTTGAGGACATAACCATTGATGACCTCCTAGAATCCAATTTTGATTATTCATCCTATAAAAAAACTTATTTTACGTCCAATCGAAAGGTTACCACGTCAGAGCCTGTATTTAAGCGTATAAACAGTGAGAATTGGTATATCATCCTTCCGATTGACGAGACACTTGCGAAGGAATTAAACGAAAAAAGCTCTGTTAGCATTCGTTTTTGTAAAGATAACTTTACAACCACCGCTTCTAGCAGCGTATTACGAGAAAACGATGCATATTATCTGAAGCTATATTTACGAACCGGAATGATTCGGTATGTCGAGGATCGTTTTGTTGATATTGAGCTTGTTATGAAATCCACCACCGGACTTAAAATTCCAATGTCAGCAATCACATCCAAAGAATTCTTTACAGTACCAAAGGAGTATTTTACTTCTGAAAATGAAGAGCTTCTTGTAAAAGAGATTGAAGATGAGGTAGAAACAATAAAGCTAATCACACCAACCATATATTATGAATCAGATGACTATTATTACATAGATAGTGAAAGTATATCGGCAGGGGATATCATCTTAATGCCGGATTCTTCACTGACATATATCATTGGAACTAATACAGATTCACTCGTAGGTGTGTATAATATCAACAAAGGATATGCGGTATTTAAACAGATTAACATCCTATATCAGAATGAGGATTATGCGATTGTAGAGACCAAAACCTCCTATGGAATTTCTCTATATGACCATATCGCATTAGATGCAAGTACTATAAAAGAATATCAATTAACGACCAAATAGAGGGAACGATTGTGATTAAAGCAAATTTAAAAGATGTAGAAGAAAATATTCTTGCCGCATGCCAAAAGGCGAACAGAGCAAGAGAAGAAGTAACCCTGATTGCCGTAAGTAAAACCAAGCCGGTCTCTATGCTTCAGGAAGTATATGATACCGACATTCGTGATTTTGGCGAGAATAAGGTTCAGGAAATGTGCGACAAATATGAGGCCCTTCCAGAAGATATTCGCTGGCATATGATTGGACACTTACAAACCAATAAAGTAAAATACCTCATAGGAAAAACCAGTCTGATTCATTCAGTTGACAGCTTAAAACTTGCTCAGGAAATTGAAAAACAAGCCGCCAAACATGATACGATAATGGATATCCTAATAGAGGTAAATATTGCAAACGAGGAAACCAAATTTGGTCTGGCAAAGGAACACGTAATTGCTTTAGTAGAAGAGGTGTCCAAGCTGGAACATGTTCGAATTCAAGGGCTTATGACGATTGCTCCATATGTGGAAAATCCGGAGGATAATCGTCAGTATTTCAGACAGATTAAGCAATTATCTGTTGACATAAATAATCAAAACATAGATAATGTAAATATGAATATACTCTCCATGGGAATGTCCGGTGATTACATGGTTGCAATAGAAGAGGGTGCAACCATGGTTCGCGTTGGAACAAGTATTTTTGGCAAAAGAGTATATGCAAATAAATAACAATGACAGGATGGAAGCACAATGAGTTTATTTGATAAATTTTTGGATGCAATGCGATTAAATGGCGATGATGATGACGATGATTATGAATTCGCCAATGAAGAATACTACGATGATGACGATGATTATGAAGCACCTAAAAAGAAACCATCTCGTAAAGAACTAAAGAATGAAGCGAAACGTGAAGAGGCTATTGAAAAAGAAGCTGTACAGGAAAAAGCTAAACCGGTTTCCAAGATTACTCCAATTAACAGAGCTCAGAGAAAGCAGGTGTCAACAGGTATGCAGGTATGTGTAATTAAACCAACATCAATCGAAGAAGAAATCGAAATCACAGAAACCTTATTAGAGGGCAGAACTGTAGTAATTAACATGGAAGGTTTAAATGTAGAGGTTGCACAAAGAATTATTGATTTTACTTCTGGTGCTACATATGCTATGAACGGAAATCTACAGAAGATTTCCAACTATATTTTCCTTGCAACACCAAATGGTGTCGATATATCCGGTGATATTCAAAGTATCATGGATTCCTTTGGTTCAAACAACAATTACACATTCTAAGGTTGTATCATGAACGAACACGAATTATGCAAGAAACGCCTGTTAGATTTGTCCAAACAGGCAGACATCAAAGGAATTACCACTTTTAGTGATTTTCTTAATTTAAATGAACTAAATATTTATCATTCGATTAAAAATACCCTGTACTGTAACACAGAGATTTTTGGTGGATATGAAAACGCAGAGCGTCAGATGATTGCATTTATCCCTGATGCTCTTATGTTTGTACAGGATTATCCAATCAAATGTATTCACATTGTACCTAAATATCCTAAATTTGCAGAAAAGCTCACCCATAGAGATATCCTGGGCGCATTGATGAATCTGGGCATAGAACGAAATCGATTGGGTGATATATTGTGTTTTGATGAAGACTATTATGTATTTTGTGATGAAGTGATTTTCTCGTTTATATTCGCTGAATTAAGCCAAATTAAACACACAATGGTATCTTTATCAGAAGAAGTGGATTATCGCCGTTTACAGGCAAATATACAGCTAGAAGAGCATTATGATATGGTTGCATCAAACAGAATTGATTGTATAATTGCCAAAGCGTTCCATCTGTCCCGTTCAGAAGCCGCTGCCTATCTGGCTGCAGAAAAGGTATTTATTAATGGAAAATGCATTACAAACTGCAATCAGTCCTGCGATAATGGAGCGATTATTTCTGTTCGAGGTAAAAGCCGTTTTATTTTCGAAAATTGCAACACTACAAGCAAAAAAGGAAAGCTCCGCGTTAAGTTTTCGTTTTATAAGTAATATATTTAGGAGTATAGCATGGGCACAAAATCAAAGAAGAATATATGTATTAGCATAATAATAGTTACCTTACTGGTTATGCTTGACCAACTAACGAAGTATTTGGCACAGCTTTTTTTAAAGGGACAGAATCCAATTCCTATTATCAAGGATGTGTTTGAATTAAAATATTTGGAAAATCAAAGCGCTGCATTTGGTATGGACCCAATATCATTGCTTCATAAGATATTTAATTTTGAAGCCTTTAATAATAATCCACAGCTATTTTTAAATGTTAAAATGATATTTTTTATTATCCTTACCCTTGCACTTGTTGCATTATTTGGTTTGGTATATATTCGAATCCCTGATGAAAAACGATACAAATTTTTAGATTATATATTAGTTACTTTTACCGCAGGTGCAATTGGAAACTTTATCGATCGTGTAACAAACAATTATGTTATTGATTTCTTTTATTTTAAACTGATTGATTTTCCGATTTTTAATGTTGCCGATATTTATGTCACCTGTTCTGCAATTGCGTTGATTTTATTGGGCATATTTTATTATAAAGATGAGGATTTAGACAGAATATTCCCTCCAAAATCAAAAGAGGAAAAATAATGAAAACAGACATTTTTGAAGTTATGGAAGAACAGGAAGGAGAGCGCCTGGACAAATATGTAAGCATAATATATCCGGACATATCTCGTTCCTTTTTTCAAAAATTAATAAAGGATTCTGCTGTTTTAGTCAATGATTCTGCTGAAAAAGCAAATTACCGTATGAAAATAGAGGATGTTGTTACCATTCATTTTCCGGATGCAGTAAATACCACCATTGAGCCGGAAAATATTCCTTTGGATATCATTTATGAAGATTCTGATTTACTTATTGTAAATAAGCCCAAGGGAATGGTCGTTCATCCATCTGCCGGTCATTATTCTGGCACGCTGGTAAACGGCATCATGTATCATTGCAAAGACAGCTTAAGCGGAATAAACGGTGAAATACGTCCCGGTATCGTTCATCGAATCGATATGGACACCACAGGCTCCCTGATTGTATGTAAAAATGATTTTAGCCACGTAAATATCGCTGAACAGATTAAGGTGCATTCTGTTAATCGTATCTACGAAGGAATCGTTTACGGAAATGTAAAAGAAGAGGAGGGTACCATAGAAGGACCAATCGGAAGACATCCAATTGAGCGCAAGAAAATGGCGATAAATGAAAAAAATGGCAAACCCGCCATTACACATTATAAAGTATTGGAACGTTTCGGAAACTATACGTATATGCAGTTTAAGCTGGAAACCGGACGTACCCATCAGATTCGTGTTCATATGTCAAGCATTGGCCATCCTTTATTGGGCGATACGCTATATTCAAGTGGTAAATCCGCATTTAAAAATCTTCAGGGGCAGACACTGCATGCCAAAACAATCGGATTTATTCATCCATCCAGTGGAGAATATGTCGAATTTGAAGCGCCGTTGCCGGCATATTTTACAAAGCTGTTATCTCAGTTGAAAAAACAACAATAATCTTGTATAATTAAGGAAATATTTGTATAAAAACGGGGGTTTACTATGGGACATCATATATATACAATTGGTAGAGAATTTGGAAGTATGGGACAAGCGGTTGGGGAAAAGCTTGCCGAACGACTTGGAATTAAATTCTATGACAAGGAATTATTACAGCATGCAGCTAAGGATTCTGGTTTTTGCGAAGAAATATTTGAAAACCACGACGAAAAACCAACCAACAGCTTTTTGTATTCACTTGTAATGGACACATATTCTGCAGGTAATTATTCTACGGCGCCATTTCTTGATATGCCTTTGAATCATAAGGTTTTTTTGGCGCAATTTGACACTATTAAGAAGCTTGCAGAGGAAGAAGCCTGTGTTATCGTTGGACGTTGTGCAGATTATGCATTGTCTAATAATCCAGACGTTATTAATATCTTTGTTCACGCAGAATTGGCGGATCGTATCAAATTAATTAGTAAGCGTATGGATATTACAGAAAATAAAGCAAAAGATTTAATTTTAAAGAATGATAAACAGCGTGCAAGCTATTATAACTATTACACATGTAAAAAATGGGGAGATGCACGCAGCTACGATTTGACTCTTAATACCAGCAAAATTACTGTAGACGATTGCGTTGATATGATTATCGATTACCGCAAGCATATGGAGAATAAGACAAAGGGTGGAATTGTTTCATAAAAAAGATTTTATTACAAAAAATAAAGGAAGTTCTCATATATCGGGAGCTTCCTTTTTTGTTGCATAATATTGAATTTCATATGCATATATGGAATAAAACCACTGGAATGGTTGTTTATAGGTCTAACTATTCGTTAAACTTGTGTTTTGCGAATAAATATGTTACACTTAAACCAAGGTCTATTTTGACATTTACTACTATTTCTCACTATCTAGAATACTGAATTACAATACACAAATTAATTTATATTTCCGACGAATCAAGAACAATTGTAAATGGACCATCATTTATTAAAGATATTTTCATATCTGCGCCAAAGCTTCCAGTCTGGACATTCGGAATTTGTTCTTTACATTTTTTAATAATATATTCGTATAGCTGATTTGCCATATCCGGTGCGCCTGCATTAATAAACGATGGACGGTTGCCTTTTTTACAATCTGCATATAAGGTAAACTGTGAAATCAGAAGCAAGCTTCCATCTACATCACTAAGAGCCAGATTGGTTTTGCCATTTTCATCTTCGAATATACGCATACCAATGAGTTTTTTTACCATTTTATCGGCAATTTCGGTGTTATCCTGGTTCGAAATACCAATAAGAACGCAAAATCCTTTCTGAATTTCACCAATAATATTGCCATCTACCTTGCAGGAAGCTTCAGTTACACGCTGAATTACAAATTTCATAATAGAAACAGCTCCTTTTTACATGTTTAAATAAAATCAATATATAAATATTATACAACAAACTATTCGCAAAACCTAGCAAAATCATAATTTTTTTAGTATAATTATTACATAGGTTTTTACTCTCCTATACAATATTTTTAAAAAATGGAGGCATTTATGAAAATACAACAATTATATAGCTATGTACGTCGCGCTGTAGACGATTATCATATGATTGAAGAAGGCGACAAAATTGCTGTCGGTATCTCCGGAGGCAAGGACTCTCTTACACTGCTCTACGCTCTTTCCGGATTAAGACGTTTTTATCCTAAGAAATTTGAAATAATTGCTGTTACCGTAGATTTAGGCTTTGGTGAATTTGACTTATCTCCAATTGAGGCTCTATGTAAGGAATTAGAAGTTGAATACCATATTGTTAGAACTGACATCGGAAACATTATCTTTGAGCAACGCAAAGAGGACTCACCCTGCTCTTTATGCGCAAAGATGCGTAAAGGCTCACTAAATGATGCTGTCAAGGAACTTGGGTGCAACAAGGTTGCATATGCCCATCATATGGATGATCTGATTGAAACAATGTTTCTTTCTTTGATATACGAAGGGCGTTTCCATTGCTTCTCTCCTGTCACATACTTAGACCGAATGGATTTAACAGTTATTCGGCCAATGATGTATCTTCCGGAAGCAGATGTAATTGGCTTTATGAATAAAACCACTCTACCTGTTGTAAAAAACCCATGTCCTGTTGATGGTCACACCAAGCGAGAATATGCTAAGAACCTGGTTCGACAGATTAATCTGGAGAATCCCGGCGCAAAGCAGCGCATGTTCCATGCTATTCTGGATGGAAATATTAAGGGATGGCCTCCGAAATATGAAAGGGAAACCAAAAGATGAAAGAAAAAGCTTATCATGAAGATGTAAATGTCAAAAACGAATTGAAGCTGCGTGCACTATTAGCTGGATTACCTAAATTTTGCAAACAATTCTTTATTGGAATTGAACCATCAACAGCTTCACGTACTCGAATTGCTTATGCTTATGATTTGTCCTGCTTTTTTGATTATTTACATGAGAATAATCCCATTTGTAAGGAAATGAATATTACAGATATTCCTCTTTCTATTCTGGACCAATTATCTCCATTAGACATTGAGGAATACTTATTCTATCTAAAGCTATACGAAAAAGATGGAGTTGCACATACAAATGACGAACGTGGATTAAAACGAAAGCTTGCTTCTCTTCGTACCTTTTACAATTATTATTTTAAGAATGAATTGATTAGTACCAATCCGGCTGTCAAAGTTGATATGCCAAAGATTCACGAAAAAACCATTGTACGACTTGATGTAGACGAGGTTGCATCGTTACTTGATGAGGTCGAATCTGGCGAGAAATTATCAAATAGGCAGCAAATGTATCACCAACGTACTAAAACTCGCGATTTGGCCATTTTAACGCTTCTGCTGGGTACTGGAATTCGTGTTTCGGAATGTGTCGGATTGGATTTAGATGATATTGATTTTAAAAATTATGGAATAAAGGTACACCGAAAAGGCGGTGCTGAGGTTATGGTTTATTTTGGGGACGAGGTTATGAAAGCTCTCTTAGATTATATAGATGAGCGAAACAACATAACTCCCATGGAAGGACACACAAACGCACTATTTCTCTCTCTTCAGAATAAACGTATTAATGTCCGTTCTGTAGAAAACTTAGTAAAAAAGTATTCAAAGCTGATTACGAATGTAAAAAACATTACTCCGCATAAATTGCGAAGCACCTATGGTACTACCCTTTATCAGGAAACAGGTGACATCTATTTGGTTGCTGATGTTCTTGGCCATAAAGATGTTAATACTACTCGTAGGCATTACGCCGCACTGGAGGAAGAACGAAGACGTAAGGCTGGGCAGATTGTGAAGTTAAGAGATGTATAAAAACGCTGGAAAATAAAGCTTTCCAGCGTTTTTTAATATAAACATATTACACCTCAATTTTTGTTAAATCAAGTTTTAATCCCATAGTTTAGCACAAACACCATTTGGTTATTGTTAAATCACAATTTAATAAGTGCAACACTTTAGGCATATATACCATTAATTCAACTGTTTTGCCTTGTCATTCAGATTAACAATTACCTGAGTGATTTCTTCTACAACCAAAGTATCTGTCTCACTTTCTGAAAGAGTCTCATTTGCTCTGGCAGATACTTCCTGAGTAACAGCAGAAACATTATTAATGTTTGCAACCATATTCTCATTTGTTTTTGCCAGTTCTGTAACAATATTTTCCAGATTATCACTAACTTCAAAGATATTACGCGCGCAACTTTCAATCTTTTCAAAATTATTAGCCATTGTTTCCACTGATTGATTCTGTTCCTTATTACTCTCCATAAGCTTATTAATAGAATCATGCACATCCTCAATCGACATTGTGATTCCATCAATCAATTTCGTAATATTCACAGTTGCTTCACTCGTCTGCTTTGCAAGACTTGAAATTTCTCCCGCAACAACCGCAAAGCCTTTTCCAGCCTCTCCTGCTCTTGCTGCTTCAATAGAAGCGTTTAAACTCAATAAGCTGGTTTGCTTTGTAATCGAATTAATCATTTCAACAATAGAATGCATTTTCTCAGTATTTTCTGTTAATTCATTCATTCTGGATGCAACAGTAGCACTTATACTTTCAGATTGATTAACTGATAATAACAACTGCTCGATGTTGTTCTTTCCAATACTGATATTATCTTCTGTCTGACGAACATCTTCTGCAATAATATTTGTTACTTCTTTTGCCTGATTTACCTGTTGTAATATTTCTTCTGTTTGTAATAACTGTTGTTGTAATGATTCAGCAGTCTCATTTGTACCCAAGGAAACATCTTGCATGGAATCTCTTGTTGCAGAAACCGACTGTTCCAAGTGCTTCATTCTGGTTGTAACAGAATCGATATCCAAAGAGATACCTTTTGAAACTTCTAAGGTATTTGCTAATAATATGTCAGACTTATCTTTTTCCTCATTAATCTCTTCTAACTTCTGCTCGTTTACTTTCTTGATAATCAAAGTAGCCAATATTGAGAGGAATGCCGCAATAACAACGGATAAGACTTGTATCTCTACCATAGCTAAATCATCTGTTGTTAAACTGCCATCCGCAAAGCCAAGAATAATTGAAATCAAATTTGCAGCAATTGAAATTCCACCGGTTATATAACATAACTTCAAATCACCATACAGAATAATGATAATAAAAATCAAGAAAATATAAACAAATGTCGTTGGAACTGCAGCGGTTAACAATACATATGTATATAAAATCGAAAATCCAACACTTAAAATATATTTTGCATTGTGAGATGTTTTATTCTTTCTATATAAAAATAAAAATGAAAGATATGGAGTAATATCTAATAACAAAAAAATTGCCGTATATGCGAAGGATCTATCTCCTTTTAAAAATTCTAATACATATGCAATCAACAATGCAAATGTAATTATTGAATACGCTAATAATACTGCAGAATTAATTCTATGTACTTCTGCCATTCTCTTTTGTTTCATAATGTTTCCCCTTGTATATAGACTATACCTCTTCGTTAAATTCATAATCCTTACCAGGAAGGATTGCATTTAGAATGATACCTGCAAGTGCCCCAACTGCAAGACCTGAAAGACTAATTGTAATTCCGACAATCTGGAAAGAAATTGCACCGGCTGCACTATAGTTAATACCAATAGCTAACACTAAAATCAAAGCTGCAATAATAACGTTACGTGATTTTGTAAAGTCAACCTGATTTTCAACTATGTTACGAACACCGACTGCTGAAATCATACCATAAAGGATTAAGGAAATACCACCAACTGTTGCAGCTGGCATAGCCTGAATTACAGATGCAAATTTAGGACTAAATGAAAACAAAATTGCAAATACTGCAGCTAGTCTTACAACCAATGGATCATAAACCTTGGATAAATTTAATACACCGGTATTTTCACCATAGGTTGTGTTTGCAGGAGCTCCAAAAATGGAAGCCACGATAGTTGCAAGACCATCACCTAATAATGTTCTGTGGAGACCCGGGTCCTTGATATAATTTCTATTTGTTGTAGAAGAAATTGCAGATATATCACCAATATGTTCTACAATTGTTGCCAAAGCGATTGGCATAATTGTAACAATTGCAGTAATCATTTTTTCTACATCGAAGTTTTCACCAAACATTGCAAATACAGTCATTTCCATCTGAATTGGGAATCCAATCCATGCAGCATTTTGTACATTAGTAAAATCAACCTCTCCCATGCAGATTGCTACCAGATAAGAAACAACTACACCGATAAGAATTGGAATAATTTTAATCATACCTTTTCCAAAAATATTACATACTACAACTACAACAATTGCAATTAAAGCAATTAACCAATTGGAAGAACAATTGTCAATCGCTGACTGTGATAAGGTAAGACCAATCGCAATAATAATTGGACCAGTTACAATTGGTGGGAAAAATTTCATGATTCTCTTTGCAGAAAATACTTTAATCAAAAATGCTAATAAGAGATACACCAATCCTGCACATGCAACACCAAAGCATGCATATGGAATCATCTCAACGTTACTGCTACCATCCTCGTGTAATGGTGCTATAGCTGCATATCCGCCTAAAAAAGCAAATGACGAGCCTAAAAACGCCGGAACCTTACCTTTGGATATTAAGTGAAATAAAAGTGTTCCAATACCGGCAAACAACAATGTTGTAGAAACATCTAATCCGGTTAATAGTGGAACCAAAACGGTTGCACCGAACATCGCAAACATATGCTGTAAGCCTAATACAATTGTTTTCCCAACGCCTAATTCTTTTACATCGTAAATTCCGTTTTCTGTGTTGTTATTCATTTTTTTCTATCCCTTTCATTTATTCTACAACTACAATCCCATCATCTTTAATTGTAATTTGCATACCTGTTTTAACATATTCCAAAAATTCTTCACCAAGTGAATCAATCACTGGCATCTTGGTATTTTCTCCATCTAACCATACGTCAGCCAGAATTACACCTGCGCCTGCAAGAGAATCAATTGGTTTTGAAAACAGCATACATGCCGGTTGTCTTCCCATTGAACATGCGCAATAGATTACCATTCCACCCGTTGTCGAGCCAATCGTCTGTGGCAGACATAATGCCTTCCCCAGCATCTGTTTCCCATAAAGATCTGGGTTGTTCTGGTCTCCACATGTTGCTTTCTTGTCCCCAAACTGTAACGCCTTCTGAAATGAAGCTAATGTATTTAGACCGCCATGTGATACCAATGCTTCTGCGGTCACCTGTCCCGGAGCTACAACTCTACCTTTAAACTCTTTCATGCTAGTTGCCTCCCTTCGTAATCTGTTTTAATATCTCATCATCTGTATAATAACGAGCCGTCGTATAGGTACGAAGCTTGTTCGATGATGTAATGACCGGCATTGAACCACAAAGTGGATTATTCATATACATAAGAGGACATATATAAGAAACGATAACGCCTGTTTCCTTTAAACGAGCGGCATATTCTGTTTCATTGAATTTTTCTATTACACCCGGAGCGGCGGTAAATACAGTTGGAATCACAACCTTTTTGTTTCCAGCCTCTTTTAATCCGGCTTCTACACGCTCAGTCCAGGTTTTTAGCTGTTCTAGGCTCATGTGCGGACATCCCATAAAGCAAAGCTTTGGAGTAGCATCCTTGTTTTTCCAGATAATCGGGTAGCTGTCATGTACACGCTGTAGTTCCGCATCATCAATGACATACACCTGTGCGTTATCTGCAATCAGAGATTCTCCCTGCTCCTTCGCTTCTGGAGTTAAGTTTGCAATGTGATACAAACCTACTGCACCATTTGAAGCTGTTGCTGCACCAAAATCCTTCAAATAGGTGCAAGCTGCATCATCTAATTCTGTACCAAGCCACTGCTCTAAGCCTTTGACATATGGTACATCTTCCATAACCTTCATACCAATCGCTGAACCAAGAAGCTGCGCTTCCGGTTTCCCGGTTGTTTTGACCTCAATAATCCAGGTTGCTTTTCTTCCTTCTTCTGTCACTAATCCAAAGTATGGAACATAACCAACAATGGACTGCATAATGTCGATAATACCCGAGTTACGATTGCATTTTGCACCCAAAACAGAATTTGCATACACAACCGCTGAGGATTCAGCCCAGCTTAATACATCACCCTTTTGAGGTTTGTTACCAACCTCGTCCATATAAGCGGTACATGTAAAGGCATCCTTGTCTAATAACCCCAGCTGCTCCAACTGATTTTCGTAAAAATCCTGTTTGGAATACATAATATTTTTAAAGATAAAATCCTGAAGAAAATTCTTTGGCACATTTGGATCACACGGTCTTGGGTCCATAGAAAATTTCTGTTTGGAAATCGCACCTTCTGCGATTAATTTGTCCATCAGGTCATACACCGGACCTAACGCTTTTAAACCAAAGGATGTAACCAAATGATTGTATTCACCTGTAATTGGAATTAGTTTTTCAGCACCAAACAAATCGCCATAACGAACCACGGATTCCATTACTTTGGCCATTGTTTCGCCTTTTTCACCATTTAATATTGCTTGCTGTTCATCCGTAAGAAACATACTTATCTCTCCTTATAATTTCATACATACATCCCATGCATTCCAGATAACCGTACGTAAATTGCCAACCTCATTTGCATCACCAATAATATGTACATGTTTACTTTTCTTAAATGCCGGTGCCGGAATATATCCAACTGAAAGAATAACATTGTCTGCTTTTACTTCTACATTCTTACCATACATATCTGTGCCAAGCACATAAGTATCATCAATCTTGGTAACATTTGTTTCCAGATAAATCGGCACCTTATTTGCTGCAAAGAAATCTCTCAAATAGCTTGAATTTGCAAGACAAACTCCGTCAGATACAATAAGATCATGTTTTGCTTCAATGATAACAGGCTTCTTGCCCTGCAGATATAATTCATATGCTATCTCACAACCGGTAAGACCGCCACCAATGATTACAACATGCTCACCGATTTTACTCTTGTCACTTAATAAGTAATCTACTGCATCAATTGCTTTATTTTCGCCCGGAACAGATATCTTTCTAGCCTTTGCTCCGGTAGCAACGATTACTTCATCCGCATCTAAGGATTTCAGATTCTTCACTTCTGTGTTCATCTGAATATCAATTGGATACTTCTGAATCTCTCTTTCGTACCAAGCAATTAACATTTTATCTTTTTCTTTATAGAATGGAGCTGCGGCAGCAATGAAAACACCGCCTAAGCGATTACTCTTCTCATATAATGTAACCTTATGTCCGCGTTTTGCACAGACGATTGCTGCTTCCATACCACCAATACCGCCACCGATAACGGCAATCTTCTTAGAGTTCTTGGCAGGTTTAATTGCATATTTATCCGACTGCATAACACGTGGGTCTAATGCACATCTTGCAATATGACTTGCGTCATAAATGGACTGCTGATTTGCGGTTCCTTTATATTTTGACATATTAAAGCAAGCATTATGGCAGCAAATACAAGGACGAATGTCTTCCATACGGCCTTCTAACATCTTTGTAATCCATTCAGAATCTGCAAGGAACTGACGCGCAACACCAACTCCATCAATAAGACCTGCTTCTACAGCCTTTGATCCTACCTCCGGCTCCATTCTACCTGCACATACCACCGGAATGTCTACAAACTTTTTAATGTGCGCAACATCATCCAAATTACAGTTTTGAGGCATATACATTGGTGGATGCGACCAATACCAGGAATCGTAGGTTCCGTTATCAGCATTTAACATATCATAGCCAGCATCCTGAAGGTATTTTGCTGCTCTTTCACTTTCTCCCATGTCACGACCAACCTCAGTGAATTCCTCACCCGGAACAGCTCCAACACAGAAGTCCTTCATCTTAGAGGTTACGGAATATCGAAGCGAAACCGGATAATCCTCTCCACACTTCGCCTTGATTGCTTGTACAATTTCTACCGGGAAACGATAACGATTCTCAAAAGAACCACCATACTCATCAGTACGTTTGTTGGTAAAATTCATCGTAAACTGGTCCAATAAATAACCTTCATGTACCGCATGAATTTCAACGCCATCCACCCCTGCATCCATACATAGCTTAGCAGTTTTTGCAAATGCATCTACAATCTCTCGAATCTCCTTCTTGGATAATTCGCGTGTTGTAATCTTATCCGACCAACGAGATGGCAATTCGCTAGGACTTGCACACTGATATGGAATATCAATAATTGGTTTAATAAGCGTTTTAACAACCGGCATATTATGCAATGGAACAAGTGCTGTCGGAATTGCCCACGCACGCCCCATTCCTGCCGTAAGCTGAATGAAAAGCTTTGCACCGGTTTTGTGAATCTCATCCATAAAATCTTTAAGTTCTACGAACATTTTCTTGTTCTGCCAAAGCCACTGATTCATATAAGTACTTTTGATAGGCGCTATGCCGGTAATAATTAAACCGACATTATTATTTGCCTTCTCAAGAAAGAACTTCGCAGCCTCTTTGTCAAAATGATTTCCGGTGTGTTCCATCCAACCGAATAACGAAGTTCCACCCATAGGACATAATACAATTCTGTTCTTAATCTCCACATTTCGAATCTTCCATGGCGTAAACAGAGCTTCGTATTTCTTGTCTAGATTCTCCATATTCCCATTCTCCTTTTAAAAAGATAATACCATATAAAAAGGATACCATTTTTCGACTAATTTCTCAATCAAATAATGATATCCTATTCATAAAAATCTAATATTTTTCGGGATAACTATATAATCTGTGTATTATTTTACTTCTTTTGAATAATATGAAACAACAATATATTCTCCAGCTTCAATATTATCTCCATCAATATTGTTTAAATTGCAAATTTCCGCAATATATTCCGACTTATCAATATTTAAACCCATAATGTACTCATCTGCGATTGTCCAGAGTGTATCACCTGATTCAACACGAATACTCTTATAATACTTGTTATATGCTGCAGGGTCGTCTTTTGAGCTTGCTAATGCGCTGATGCCTGTTCCAAGCAAAATCCCCAATGAAATAATAACTAAAATAACAATGGCAAGCACACGTCTTTGTGCACGTACAACGGCTTCTCTCTTATTTAAACTTTCGTTTGCTCTTTCTGAAATATTGTGATTATATTTTCTCATTTGTTATCCTCCGTTAGAACATCCTTTCGGAACATTTGTTCTGTTTGTATCTATACTATAATATACGAACAAGCGTTTGTCAATAGATAATTCGAACAAATTTTCGGAATATATGTTTGCTTTTTGTTTGAACATGTGCTATGATATACACAGATAACAAAAGTTTACATATGGAGGAGCTCTATTATGGCATATGGAAGAATTACAGATAAACAAAAAGAGATTTTAGAATTCATGAAACAGGAGATTCTCAACAAAGGATATCCACCTACTGTTCGTGATATATGTGAAGCTGTTAAGCTGAAATCCACTTCTTCAGTTCATTCTCACTTAGAGACTTTAGAGAAGAATGGATATATTCGTCGTGACCCAACGAAGCCACGTGCAATTGAGATTATTGATGATAACTTTAATCTTACACGTCGTGAGGTTGCTAATGTTCCTATGGTAGGCCGTGTGGCTGCCGGCGAACCAATTCTTGCAGTTGAGAACGTGGAATCCTACTTCCCTATTCCTACAGAATACATGCCTAATTCCGAAGCATTTATGCTCAAGGTAAAGGGTGAAAGCATGATTAACGCAGGTATCTTTGATGGCGACAATCTTCTCGTTGAGAAATGCAATACTGCACGCAATGGTGATATGGTTGTAGCACTTGTTGATGATTCTGCTACTGTTAAGACCTTCTACAAAGAAGGTGACCACATTCGTCTCCAGCCGGAAAACGACAGTATGGACCCAATTATTGTTCCAGATTGTGAGATTCTTGGCAAAGTATTCGGTGTATTCCGTTTCTTCTAAGATTCCACATAGCATCTTAAAGAAAGTTATATTATGCGCTGGTATTTATAAACTAAAAGAGATTGTATATAAGCTTTAAAGAAAAAATCGCTTAGACCCTGAGGTTTAAGCGATTTTTGTATAATTAATTATGCCGCTAAATAATTCTACCAATCCGGTATACACTTTCTGTAAAGTTATGGAACATATTGACTTTGGTTTTCCAATTACAAAGACGTCTATAATTCAACAACCTTTCCATCCTTCCAGATTCGTTCTAAATCATAGAATAAACGGTCTTCTTTTGAAAACAGATGTACAATCACATCATTGTAGTCAATGAGAATCCATGTGGAATTTTGGTTTCCTTCAACCTGCTTTGCGTGCAGACCTGCTTTATACATTGCTTCATCTACTGCATCCTGCATTGCACTTAACTGATTCTGGTTTGAGCCGTTTGCAATAATAAAATAATCTGCAATAGAAGATACCTCGTGTATATCAATTACCTTGATATCATCTGCCTTTTTATCCTCTAAAGCGGTCACTGCTTTTTTTACAATTTCTAACAATTCCATAATTAGTCCTGCTCCTTTCGGTATTGTTCATAAAAATGATAGGTCTTTTCTGTTGTTGGGTCAATCACATGGCTTTTGGTCTGTAAGTAGCACAACGTATCATAAGAAATCTCTGCCACACAAGCATCCAAATCCACATAAGCTAATTGACGAATATATTCCAGATTTGAAGCTTGGTTGCGTCCAGGCTCGATATAATCTGCAACAAAAATAATTTTATCTAACATGCTCATATCCTGTTCTCCGGTGGTGTGAACCTTTATTGCATGTAAAATTTCTTCGTCGTTTATATCATAAGTGATTCGTGCCAGAATTGAACCTGCTTTGGCATGAAGAAGACTTTGATTTGCCATCTCCGATGCCGTAATCTCCACATCATGTTCCTTGCACAACTCAAGCATCTCTTCATGAGGCATGCATTTTGCACAGTCATGAAGCAGCCCCGCCAGCATCGACTTCTCTATAGAATATCCATGCGCCATTGCAAGACAGCCCGCAGTATACATAACACCAATTGTATGCTCATATCGCGTTGTATTCAGGCTGTTTTTTAATTTTTCTTGAATCTCACTCAAATCCTTCGTAGCCATCAAAAACTCCTTAAAAACCGTATAAATGGTTTTCCAGCATATAATCCTTGACTTCTGGTAATACATCCTCCAGCTTCTTTCCATGTCGAATCTCCGTAGAGGATACATCGTATTTGGGACAATGCACGATAGAAATATCCGCCGGAAAATGCGTATTGATACGTTTCATTTTATTTTCCATATCTTCTATCGTAAATTCATCACGATTAACCACCAGTAGCTTGCATAAGGAGGTAATAATCTCCGGATGACGCCATTTATCAAAATAATCCAAAGAATCTGCACCCAAAATAAAATAAAATTCATATTCCGGATACATCTTCGCAAGCTTTTGCATTGTAAGGTAAGTATAGCTATATTCTTCTGACGTGATTTCAATATCACAGGTTTCCATAAAGGTATATTTCTTAGCTACAAGCTCACACATCGCAAGACGATGAGTAGCATCTGCCATTTTATCTTCGTCCTTGTGAGGAGCATGTCCATTTGGAATCAGCCATACACGGTCCAATTGATACTGTTCATATGCATGAACAGCCATAAATATATGTCCCATGTGTATAGGATCAAAAGAGCCTCCTAAAATACCAATTTTCTTTGGATTTTTTTTCTTCGGAAAATCTTTCATGCTACAATACCTCTTTATATTTGAATTAGTCCGGAAGATTATATTTTGTATTTTTCTTTGCCTGACGGAAGAAAATCATCTTCTTTCCGATTACCTTAATTACCTCACTGTGTGTTCTTTCACCAATAACTGCAGCAATTTCACGTGGGTCATCGTCACAGTTCTTTAACACCGATACTTTAATTAACTCTCTTTTTTCTAATGCTTCATCTAAAGCTGTTATAATTTCCGGGGTAAGGGAAGCCTTTCCAATCTGAAAAATTGGATTCATAGTGCTTGCCTGACTCATTAAATATGCGCGCTGTTTACTAGTCATAACAAATATCTCCTCTATTTGTAATAGTCGAATTCATTGCCATACATACGAACGGTATCGCCTTCCTGAATTCCTTTTTCTTCCAATGCATCTAAAATACCCTGCTCTTTTAAGAATTTCTGGAAGAACAAGAAGCCTTTTTCTGATTCAAGATTGGTATATCCCAACATCTTATCAATCTTTGGTCCTTCTACCACATATGCACCATCTTCTGCAATTTCAATCGTATATGGTTCATCAATAATTGATAGCATTGATGGGTCATATTCGGATTCAAATACCGTCACTTCCCTTGGACAGGTAGCAAGAAGCTCTTTTACATGGTATAAAAGTTCTTTTAACCCTTTACCGCTTACCGCAGAAATTGGATATACCTTGATTCCTTCTTTTTCTTCAAACTCTTCTCTAAGAGCAGCAATTATCTCATTCTCATCACCATAGATTGCATCAATTTTATTTGCTGCGATTACCTGCGGTTTCTTTAGAAGGTCTGGATTATACGCTTCCAATTCCTTATTAATCGCATGAATATCTGCAATAGGGTCACGACCTTCTACACCAGCAGCATCTACGATATGAATCAACACCTTAGTACGTTCTACGTGACGAAGGAATTCATGACCGAGTCCAATTCCTTCTGCCGCACCTTCGATAAGTCCCGGAATATCCGCAATTACAAAGCCAAAGCCATCTTCCATATCAACAACACCTAAGTTTGGGGAAAGTGTAGTGAAATGATAGTTTGCAATCTTAGGCTGGGCATTGGTTACACGGGATAAAAATGTAGATTTCCCAACATTAGGAAAGCCAACCAGACCGACATCCGCGATAACCTTTAATTCCAGCTGAACCTCAATTTCGATTGCTTCCTGGCCTGGTTGCGCGTATTTTGGAGCCTGCATCGTTGCAGTTGCAAAATGCTGGTTACCAAGACCACCCTTACCACCACGAAGAACCACAACACGTTTATTATCTCCTGACATGTCAGCAATTACTTTTCCGGTTTCGGCTTCTTTCACAACTGTTCCTTCCGGAACCTTTAAGATTAGATTCTCGCCATTTCTGCCATGGCAATTCTTCTTACCGCCTTCCTGACCCGGCTCAGCTGCAAATTTTCTTCTATGACGATAATCCGTTAATGTATTTAAACCTTCATCTACTACGAAGATTACATCTCCACCTTTTCCACCATCGCCACCATCCGGTCCACCATCCGGTACATATTTTTCACGACGGAAGGAAACATGTCCATCTCCGCCTTTTCCTGATTTTATAATAATTCTTGCACGATCTGCAAAAGCCATATTGTATACCTCCTGTTACTGTTCACAGTAGCAATATCTTATACATACATAAAAACCCCGGCTAATATAGTTTAGTCGGGGTTCCTTGTTCTTATTCGTTAACTACTGGATAAACAGAAGCC
>CAYMYV010000010.1:0-19256 GCA_964394775.1 uncultured Lachnobacterium sp.
AGCAGCTTCTACCTTCTTAATAGCTGTCTTAACTTCAGATTTGATGGATTTATTTCTTGCTGTTCTTGTAGCAGCAACTGCGATTCTTTTCTTTGCAGATTTAATGTTAGCCAATTTGTACACCTCCAGATATTTTTATCATGATATTTTTAAAAAATGCGTTGAAACTGACACGGACGTTTCATCGCAAACATACTAGAATATAATATGCCAACCTTTTCCTATTGTCAATACATATTTTGAAAAAATGGGAATATCTTTATAAAAAGGTGGTGATAGTATGAGAAAAAAGCTTCTTATAATTTTATCTTGTATTGGAATATGTATTTGTGCGTGTCGCTTTGGAGACATTGGCTGGGATGAAGCAAAAATTACGGTCATGGAGAAAATGTATGACGGAATTACCAAGCTTATGTTTCCGATGGTGACCATATATGATATACCAGAAGGATATCTGATCTGTCAAGATATCGAAGGGCTGGTGATGCCGGTGCTTAATAAGACACAGCTTGAGGAGCCACAGGCATCTGAATGGTCCAATAGTGTTGCAACGGATTCCGGAGCACTAAACCAGGAATCCGGGAGCACAGAATCCGAAAGCGCGGAAAGCGAAGTGTCTGTAACAGAGCCCGAATCAGACTCCGAGGTGGTGGCTTCTGAAACAGAGGAAGACGCTCTGGCTGAGGCTGTAAGTGTTTTGGATGGTCTGGAGAAGAAGGTGGTCATTAACCGTCAAAAGCTGCAGGATTTTGATTATCTTAGACAAAACTTTTATCAGGTGGATAATTCCACGACCGTGAACAGTGAGCTGTTAGATGCAGATAAGCTTTTGGGAAAGGATATGACTATTGCAGAAAACGTGGATGGACCGCAGATTCTGATTTATCATACACATTCCCAGGAAGGATATGCGGACTCTATTCCGGGAGATGCTTCTACATCTGTAGTGGCAGTTGGAGAATATTTGACGAAGCTTTTAACGGAGCAGTATGGACTGCAGGTGCTTCATCATACAGGCACCTATGACGCGGGGGACCATGCGAATGCATATGCCAACGCGCTTCCTGCAATCAAGCAGATTTTGGAAGAAAATCCTACCATAGAGGTGGTGATTGATTTACATAGAGACGGAGTACCGGATACAACGCATCTGGTGACGGAAATCAATGGAAAACAGACGGCACAGCTTATGTTTTTTAATGGACTTAGCAGAACAACGTCAAAAGGTGAGCTGACGTATTTGGAAAATCCATACATTGAGGACAACTTGGCATTTTCTTTCCAGATGCAGCTTGCAGCAGACGAATATTATCCCGGATTAACGAGAAGAATTTATCTGAAGGGATACCGTTATAACATGCATATATGCCCCAAAACAATGCTCGTAGAGGTGGGTGCTCAGACCAATACACTTGAGGAAGCTAAAAATGCAATGGAGCCTTTGGCAACCCTCCTGGCAGGTATACTAAAGTAGTGATATCACTCGACAAACAGGGGTGTTTTCCTGTATAATAACTTATCATTATGTGCAGAAATTGGAGGTATATGTATGATTGATTATGCAGAGGGTAGTGGAAAGCAGTATCATACGGGTGTAGGCTCTGAGGATATTGGAAAATACGTGATTTTACCGGGAGACCCAAAGCGTTGCGCAAAGATTGCGGAGCATTTTGAGAATCCTGTATTAGTAGCAGACAGCAGAGAGTATGTAACCTACACAGGCACCATAGATGGGGAAAGGGTAAGCGTTACATCTACGGGTATTGGCGGGCCATCTGCTTCCATTGCAATAGAAGAATTAGCAAAATGTGGTGCACATACCTTTATTCGCGTGGGAACCTGCGGCGGAATGCAGGAAGAGGTGTGCGGAGGCGATATAGTAATTGCAAATGGCGCAATTCGTATGGAAGGAACCTCCAGAGAGTATGCACCAATTGAATATCCTGCAGTTCCGGATATATATGTGACGAACGCATTGATGCAGTCTGCAATGGAACAGGGAATTCGAAGCCATGTAGGCGTAGTGCAGTGTAAGGACAGCTTCTTTGGACAGCATCAGCCGGAGGTGATGCCGGTAAGCTATGAATTGGAAAATAAGTGGCAGGCCTGGCTTCGTATGGGTTGTCTTGCGTCAGAGATGGAGTCTGCGGCACTGTTTATCGCAGGAAGCTTCCTCCGTGTAAGAGTGGGCTCTTGTTTCCTTGTAGTTGCGAATCAGGAGCGTGCGAAGAAGGGACTGTCCAATGAACAGGTACATGATACAGAATTGGCAATTCGCACCGCAGTTGGTGCAATCCGTAAGCTGATTCAGGCAGATAGGGATAAGAATGCGTAAGCGGAGAGAATGGAGAAGACAATGCAGAGAAGTGAATTGATGAGATTGGCTCTTGAAGCAAGGCAAATGGCATATGCGCCATATTCACATTTCAAGGTGGGGGCTGCACTTTTAGGAAAAAATGGAGTGGTTTATAAGGGCTGCAATATTGAGAATGCAGCCTATACACCAACGAATTGCGCAGAACGTACAGCGTTTTTTAGGGCAATCAGTGAAGGACAGCAGGAATTCGAGGCCATTGCCATTGTAGGCGGAGCAGAGGATGGCGAAAGCTTGAAGCTGTGTTCCCCGTGTGGCGTCTGTCGTCAGGTTATGATGGAATTTTGTAATCCGGATACCTTTGAAATCATTCTTGGGACGAGTCCGGAGGAATATGAAGTACATACGTTAAGAGAATTACTACCGATGGGGTTTGGACCAGCAAACATTGGGAAATAGAATGCCCTGATGGGCAGCAGGTCCTTGTTGATGGAACAGGCGAAAAGAGAAGGAGATAACGAAAATGAACCAGAAGGATATTTTAGCAAGGGTTGACCATACATTATTACTTCAGACGGCAACATGGGAGGAAATCAAAGCGATTTGCGATGATGGAATCAAATACGAAACTGCATCGGTATGTATTCCGACCTGTTATGTAAAGCAGGCAAAGGACTACATGGGTGATAAGTGCAGGGTATGTACCGTTATCGGTTTTCCGAACGGAAACTACACAACCGCAGCTAAGGTATTTGAAACCAAAGATGCAGTCGTAAATGGTGCAGATGAAATCGACATGGTAATTAACGTTGGTATGTTAAAAGCCGGAGAATACGATTATGTATTAAATGAAATTAAGGCAATCAAAGAGGCCTGTGAGGGTAGAATCCTAAAGGTTATCATTGAAACCTGCCTTTTGACAGACGAAGAGAAAATCAAGATGTGTGAAATTGTAACCGCTTCCGGCGCAGATTTCATCAAAACCTCCACAGGCTTTTCAACAGCAGGAGCAACCTTTGCAGACGTTGAGCTTTTTGCAAAGCACGTTGGAGCTAATGTAAAAATCAAAGCAGCAGGCGGTATCTCATCTATGGATGACGCAGAGAAATTCATCGGGCTTGGCGCATCCAGACTTGGTACAAGCCGTATTGTTAAAATTGTGAAGAATGAGCAGAGTGAAGGAAGCTACTAAGCCGGCAGAACTGCTGACTCAGAAGGCAAACTCCACAAGGAGAGAATAAAATGAGAAAGTATAAGAGAATATTCACAATCGTTATTGATTCCATGGGAATTGGTGCAATGGCGGATTCTAAAGAGTACGGTGATATAGGGGTTGATACCTTAGGACATATTGCTAAAGCCGTAGACAGCTTCCGTATTCCAAATCTTCAGCGGCTTGGAATCGCAAACCTAAAGGAATTAGACAAGGTGGCCCCGGTAGAGCAGCCATTGGGTTACTACTGTGCCATGAATGAGGCAAGTAATGGCAAGGATACCATGACCGGACATTGGGAAATGATGGGGATTCATACCACCCAGCCCTTTGTAACCTTCACCGAGACAGGTTTTCCAAAGGAGTTGATTGATGAGTTAGAAAAGCGTTTTGGAAAAGAAATCATCGGTAATAAATCTGCCAGCGGGACAGAAATCCTCGAAGAACTGGCAGAAGAAGAAATCTATAACGATAAGGTAATCGTATATACTTCGGCAGATTCCGTGCTTCAAATTTGCGGGAATGAAGAAACCATGGGACTTGAGACATTGTATCGTTACTGTGAGATTGCCCGAGAGCTTACCATGAAGGACGAATGGCGTGTAGGACGCATTATTGCCCGCCCATATGTAGGCAAGCGGAAGGGGGAATTTAAGCGTACCAGCAATCGCCATGATTACGCGCTTAAACCATCAGGGCCAACTGTAATGAATGCCTTAAAGGATGCGGGATATGATGTGATTTCAGTTGGAAAAATCAATGATATTTTTGATGGCGAGGGTGTAACTGCCAGCCACAAATCAAAGAGCAGCGTTCACGGCATGGAGCAGACCATCGAAGTCGCAGGCGAAGACTTTACGGGACTTTGCTTTGTAAATCTGGTAGACTTCGATGCCTTGTGGGGACACCGTAGAAATCCAGTCGGTTATGGCAAAGAAATCGAGATGTTTGATGAGAAGCTAGGACAGCTTCTGCCGCTTCTTACAGAAGAAGATTTGCTTATTATTACCGCAGACCACGGCAATGACCCAACCTATACCGGAACAGACCACACAAGAGAAAAGGTTCCTTTTTTGGCATATTCTCCTGCGTTTGAAGGATGCGGGGAGCTTGCAGAGACGGATACTTTTGCAGTAATCGGGGCAACCATTGCAAAGAATTTCGGAGTGCAGATGCCGGAGGGAACGATTGGAGAGTCAATACTGGAGAAGTTAATATAGTTTCTGTTGAAGATGCCATCGAAAGCTGGCATCTTTTAATAAAAACTTAGTAAGCTTAAGAATAGCTTAAAAGTACCTTATACCCCTAGCATTTTAGAAATCATTGTAATATACTTAATTCATCACATATACAAAGGAGGAAAATATTATGGGACCATTTATTTGGATTGGAATTGGAATTGGTGTTATTGTACTGATTATCATTTTTCTATGCTGCATTTACAAGGTGGCAGATGTTGACAAAGCGTTAATCATTACCGGTGGTAAGGAGCCGGTGATTAAAGTGTCCGGTGGTAGCTTTGTAATCCCAATTTTTAGAAAAGCATCTTATTTTGACTTATGTATGCTTACTGTTCCGGCAGATGGAGATGAGATTAAGACAAAGACAGCCGTTCCGATTATTGTAGACTGGACAGCTCAGATTAGACCGGATACAAGCGATACCAATATTTTAAGAAAAGCAATTATTTCATTCAGGGAACGTGGACAGCAGGGTATCATTGAAGACGTTAAGCTTACACTTATGGGCTCTGTTCGAAGCGTAGTTGCAACGATGACACCTGAACAGGTGCAAAGCGATAAGGACGCTTTCAAGGAAGCGATTGTTGACGCTGTACATGACGAATTGGCAGACATGGGCTTAAGACTTGTTTCGCTGAATATTCAGGATGTTACAGATAATTATGGATATTATGATGACATTGCTGCAATCGATAGAGAAGAGAAACGTAAAGAAGCTGAAAAAGTAAAAGCGACTGCCAACCAGCAGATTCGTCAGCAAAATGCTGAGTCTGAGAAAGCTGCAAAGCATAGCGAGCTTGATACAGAGCTTCAGATTGCAGAAAAGAACAGAGATAACAGCTTAAAGAAAGCAGAATTTAAGGCTGAAACAGACAAGGCAAATGCCGATGCGGAAATCGCAGGTGAGCTTCAGAGAACCATCCGTTTACAGGAGGTTGCGGAACAGCAGGGTAAAGTAGAAGTCGTTCGTCAGGAACAGGCAAACCTTGCCGCAGTAAAAGAAAAAGAAGTTATTAAGACCAAAGCAGAAGCTGATAAGGTAAAAGCAGAGATTAAGGCGCAAGAAGAAGCAAACGTTGCAACTATCAACGCTAAGGCAACTGCACAGGTTCTTGAAGAAGAAGCAAGCGGTCGTGCCAAAGCAGCAGAAGTAACGGCAACAGGTACAGCGAAAGCCATTGAAGTAGAGGCAACCGGTAAGGCAAGAGCGATTGAAGCAGAAGCAAACGCACAAGCAAATGCCACAAGAGCAAAAGGTGAGGCGGAAGCGGATATTATTGCGAAGAAGGGTGCTGCAGAGGCAGAGGCTACAAAAGCAAGATTGCTGGCGGAAGCAGAAGGTGAGAAAGAGCTTGCTGCAGCTCGTGCATCAAACGAAAAGGTTAACTTCGAGATTGAAAAACTCAAAATCGAAGCAAATGCGCGCATTGAAATCGCTACAAAGACAGCACAGATTATGGCTGAAATCGGTAAGAACGCTGAGTTCGTTAATATTGGCGGCAGCGGTGTAAACGGCAACACGGGCAACGTTCTGTTAGATACTTTAGCGGGTATCCCGGGACTTATGAAAACCTTGGATGCTGAAAATCAGGCATTAAACGGAAAGTCCTTTAATGAAGAACTGAATGGTCTGATAACAGCAATTGCGGATCCTGTTAAGGGTGTACTGTCAACAAGTACAACAAACAATACTACCGTGAACGAAGCAAAATCTAATGATGTAGCTGAATAGAATTACGATAAAAGTAAATATATAATTCAAATATCTTTTGAATGGAGCCGATCACCAAAATTAGATTCCAAATCTAACAATTGGTGGTCGGTTTTTTAGTACATCGAAGAATTGTTGTTTTCAGATATGTTTTATCACGAAAAAATGTAATTGTAAGAGGAAATATGTGGCGAAAAAGTGTTGAAACTCTTATGTTTTTTCCGTATAATATCCTAGGATTATTTCGCATTTGAATGCGTGAACATTTTATGCTTAAGTAGAACATTTTATGCCTAAGCATAATATTTAATGCCTAAGCATTAAAGGAAAGAAACGAGGACAAACAATGTCAGAAATCAAAAGCAAAATTCGTAATTTTTGTATTATCGCACATATCGACCACGGCAAATCAACACTGGCAGACCGTATCATTGAAAAGACCGGTACGCTGACTGAACGTGAGATGCAGGCACAGGTGCTGGATAATATGGACCTGGAACGTGAGCGTGGAATTACCATCAAGTCGCAGGCGGTTCGTATTATATATAACGCAAAAAATGGCGAAGAATATATTTTTAACTTAATTGATACTCCGGGACACGTAGACTTTAACTATGAGGTATCGAGAAGTCTTGCAGCCTGTGATGGTGCGATTCTGGTAGTCGATGCGGCGCAGGGTGTGGAGGCCCAGACCTTAGCGAACGTATATCTGGCACTCGACCATGACCTGGATGTTTTCCCTGTTATCAATAAGATTGACCTTCCATCTGCAAGACCGGATGAAGTGTGTCAGGAGATTGAGGATGTTATCGGCATCGAGGCTATGGATGCTCCACGCATTTCTGCCAAGACAGGTCTTAACATTGAAGATGTATTAGAGCAGATTGTAGAAAAAATCCCTGCTCCAACAGGGGATGCCAGTGCACCTCTTCAGGCGTTGATTTTTGATGCATTATATGATTCCTACAAAGGGGTTATGGTATTCTGCCGAATCAAAGAGGGAACCATCAAGGTTGGGGACCCAATCAAGATGATGGCAACCGGAGCATCTGCCCAGGTTGTAGAGGTTGGTTACTTTGGTGCAGGGCAGTTTATTCCATGTGATGAGCTTTCCGCCGGTATGGTAGGTTATTTTACAGCGAGCATCAAGAATGTGGCGGATACCCGTGTTGGTGATACCGTAACCAATGCAAGCCGTCCGTGTGCGGAAGCACTTCCGGGCTATAAGAAGGTAAATCCAATGGTATACTGTGGTATTTATCCGGCAGATAGTGCGAGATATCCGGACCTTCGTGATGCCTTGGAAAAGCTACAGATTAACGATGCATCGTTACATTTTGAACCGGAAACCTCATTGGCTTTGGGATTTGGCTTCCGTTGTGGTTTCCTTGGACTTCTTCATTTGGAAATCATTCAGGAGCGTTTGGAGAGAGAATTTGATCTTGACCTTGTAACGACTGCACCGGGCGTAATCTATAAGGTATATAAGACCAATGGTGAGATGATTGACTTAACCAATCCATCCAATCTGCCTGACCCATCCGAAATTGAATATATGGAAGAGCCATATGTATCCGCTGAGATTATGGTGACTAAGGATTATGTGGGTTCTATCATGAGTCTATGTCAGGAGCGCCGCGGTATCTATATCGGTATGGAGTATATTGAAGAAACCAGAGCACTGTTAAAGTACGACCTTCCGCTCAATGAGATTATTTACGATTTCTTTGATGCACTCAAATCACGTTCTCGTGGATATGCGTCCTTTGACTATGAGTTAAAGGGCTACCAGCGTTCAGAGCTTGTGAAGCTGGATATTTTAATTAACCACGAAATGATGGATGCTTTATCCTTTATTGTATTTAAGGAAAATGCTTACGAAAGAGGCCGCAGAATGTGCGAGCGTCTTAAGGAAGAGATTCCAAGACATTTATTTGAGATTCCAATTCAGGCAGCTGTTGGCGGAAAGATTATTGCCCGCGAGACAGTGAAGGCTATGAGAAAAGACGTTCTTGCAAAATGCTATGGTGGTGATATCTCCCGTAAGAGAAAGCTTCTTGAGAAGCAGAAGGAAGGAAAGAAGAGAATGCGCCAGGTAGGAAACGTAGAGATTCCACAGGAAGCATTCATGAGCGTTCTAAAGCTGGATGAAGACCGCTAACGAGTTGAATTTATAAATAATAAAGCTTCCATATGGAAGGAAAGACAAAGAGAATAAGTAGGAACAGGAGGACAAGGTCATGAAAGCTATGCAAATATATGTGCATATTCCATTTTGCGTAAAAAAATGCAGCTATTGTGATTTCTTGTCCTTTTCCTGTGATGAAAGAACGCAGCTTGAATATGCAGATGCTCTCATTCGTGAGATTGAGTTTTATGGTTCGAAGTACAAGGATTATATGGTGGATACCATCTACATTGGCGGAGGAACGCCGAGCTGGTTAAATGAAGATAAGCTGGTAGAAATTATGGATGCCATCTATCGTAATTTCACGGTGCATACAGATGCGGAAATATCTATGGAGTGCAATCCCGGCACAGTGACTGCAGGCAAATTGCAGAAGTACCATATGGCAGGGATTAATCGCCTTAGCATTGGTTTACAGTCGGCAGACAACGAGGAGTTAAAAATCCTGGGAAGAATCCATACCTACGAGCAGTTTGTAAAAACCTATGAGCTTGCGAGAAACGCCGGTTTTTCTAATATTAATGTGGATTTAATTAGCGGCATCCCTTATCAGACTACAGATAAATTCCTTAAGACCTTACAGAAGGTGGTATGGCTTAAACCAAACCATATTTCGGCCTACTCCTTGATAATTGAAAAGGGTACGCCATTCTATGAGAACTATAAATTCGATGCGGTACGACAGGAGGCCGGTATGCCAACAGAGGTGCTTCCGAATGAAGATGAAGTGTACCGCATTTATAAGCTGACACAGGATTATCTGGCGAAGACAGGATATGTGCAGTATGAGATATCCAATTTTGCACATCCGGGCTATGCATGTAAGCACAATATCGGATACTGGACCAGAAGGAATTATCTTGGCGTCGGTCTTGGGGCAGCATCGCTTATGGAGAATGTTCGTTATACGAATACTCGTGATTTGTATCAGTATATAGATGGAACGAAGAATGTGCAGCCACAGCGGTTTGAAGAGGAAACAGGCTGTAGCCTTCATGAATATGTGGGCGTTGTTTCCAGAAAGGCCCAGATGGAGGAGTTCATGTTCCTTGGACTACGCATGAAGGAAGGCATTACGAGAGAACGCTTTTTCCGGGAATTTGGAATCTCTATCGACGGTGTATATCTTGATGTGTTAGATAAATTAAAAAAAGAAGAGCTTATTGACACACGGGAGGGTAGAATTGCGCTTACAGAAAGAGGCGCAGATATATCCAACTATGTGTTGGCACAATTTTTAATCGAATAAGTGGATGCCCGATGTATAAGCCTTGGTTAATCTAATTGGATAAGCATGTTCCGGTTGTTGGTTTGTGCTTCTTCCAGCATAGATTCTATATATCTTAATATAAAAGAGCTTTCTTGTGTTCGCCATAGCGTAATGCCATCAGAAAGCATGTCCGTATCAATGGCATCTCCCAGAAAATAGGAGAGATTGATGCTGGAATAGGTCTGGGCAAGAAGGGCAAGCTCCTCTTGTGAGAGCGCACTTTCTGCATAGCTGTTGTAGACAGAAAGCTCAGATATTTCTTTAAAATAGGTGCGTGAAAATGCATCATAATTCAATAAATCTTCATTGGTCAAATTGTGTTTTGCAGCATATCCGTTTACATCTGTTTGTTGCAAAGTATATTCTAAGGTTTGGCCATCATAAGTGATGAGTCCATATTGTGTGCCGGCATTTGCCATAGATGCTGTGGCAATTTCCGGTACTTTTTCATTCATAATACTCTGTACATGAATATGTCCGCTTAAATTACAGATAACATCATATTTCTCATAAAGAGCAAGAAGCTCGTCTGCGTTGTACAGCTGGTATCCAAAGGAAAGCAGAGAGTTGTGTGCATAAAGATTCTGATGTGTAACTGCAAGTACCTCGGCACCTGCAAGCTTGGCATCAAGTAATTCCTTTTCCAGCCATTCTAGGGTTTCGTCCTTTACATAGCCTTTTCCAAAGCAGTTGGTGTCTAGCATAAGGATGCGAAGGTATGGAGTTGCCTCGTAGATATAGCTAAAGGTATTTTCGTCACGGCTGAGAGCTTGCGCCGGGCCAAAATTCTCATATAATTCCATGAAGCCAACGGAGGTAAGAGATTCTACCAAGGGAACCTCTTCAGAAGGGGTATCGCTGGTGACATTTGTGTAATCCCACGCAGAAGAATCTACGTCATGATTTCCTGGGATAACCAAAACCTCTATACCTGCAGCCTGTACCTGCTGGATTTTATCTATGAAATAGGTATGACTTTTTACAGAACCATTCAAAGTCAAATCCCCACTTAGTATAAGAATTTCCGGATTGTTTTGTAATACCTCCTCAAGAAAGGCATCAAAAAATTCGTTGGAATAGTGGATGACTTTTCCATCGAAGAAGCTCTGTGGTTCATAAAAATAGCTTCCGGTATAATCAGATGCAAGAACGTGCATATCAGTAGCAAGTATCATGGAAATTGGTTCCTGCGCGTGTTTTTGGTGGAGGTGGAACTGATAAAGTGCAAATACGATGAAAAAAAGAATTGCAGCAAAAATGACTAAAGTCAGTAATATTCTTCTAAGAGTTTTTTTCTTGTTCATAGGTAAGCCTCTTGTTACTCAATAGTTTGTACTGCTTAAATTATGCACGAAGTATGTGTGCTTTTCAAGAGTATATGATGCAATCTTTTCAAATGCGGAAGAAGGTGTTATAATAAATTAGAATGTGCTTATGTAAGGAAAGCAATTACGAGGAGGTTTACCGTGGAAGCAAAACAGAAGAAAAATACTGCAAGAAAGGCACCGATTTCACAGGAGACTATTTTTAAAATTATGTACACAATCACGATTGTGGTTTCGTGTGTATTCTTTTTGAAGAATTTGTTGGGTGGTGCAATTCAGGAAGCTATTATGATAGGGGCTATTATTGTGTCCTTTATTGTAATATTTACGATTCTTAAATTGCGTAAAGCGACAGAAAGAACGAAGCAGCTAACGATTTCTATTCTTATTATGATTTTGATTTTTATTATTGCTCTTAATAGTGGGGAATTCTATAGCGATGACTTTATCATGTTCCTTGCAGTGATAGGTTTGACAGGATTGTATCTGGAACCAAAGTTTTCTTACGTTCAGTTAGGCATGTCTACGGTATTCCTGATTGCTATGTACATAATTAATCCGGATAAGGCGGACCCAATCGCTCAGTATATTCAGTGTCTTGTTGAGTTTGTTTTGGCAGGAGCATTATTTATAGAGACCATAAAGCGTGGTAGAGCATTCATTGGTATCGGAGAAGATCGTGCCAAGGAAGCTGAGGGGCTGGTAGGCTCCATGAAGGATATGGGTATCGAACTAGAGCGTGATTTTACGAAATCTTCAGAACGCATCAATGATAATACCAGTGAATTACAAAGAGGTTCACAATCCATGGTAGAAAGTGCTGCAAATATGCAGATAAGCTGTGATGATGTGCAAAATTGCATTCTTATCTCACAGAATTCAATTATTGAATTGAACAATGAGGTAAATCAATTTGAAACCGCGTTAAAAGAAAATCAAGCAAACATGGCAAATATGGAAAAACAGTTGGCGATGGTTTCTGAGACGATAAATGAAGCCAATGAAGTATTTCAGGCAATGGAGAAGAAGATGGGAGAGGTTGCGGACGTAGCCGACCAGCTAGGTGACATTTCCTTTAATACCTCTATTTTGTCCTTGAATGCTTCCATTGAAGCGGCAAGAGCCGGAGAAAGTGGAGCAGGCTTTGAGGTTGTAGCATCTGAAATGCGTCAGCTTTCTAACAATAGCAATGTATTTTCAGAGCAGGTGTCTGAGGTTGTAAAAGAGCTTATGCATCAGGTGGCAGAAACTGCACAGCAATTCTTGGACAGCACAAAGGCATTAGAGGAGTCGAAGGCTTCCATGGATGAGCTTCAGTCAAGCTTTGAACGTTTAACACAGCAGTTTACATCGCTATATGGTAATATTGAGACGCAGAATAGTAATGTAAATGAAGTGGGAGTTATTTTCAATGATTTACAGACACGTGTGGCTCAGATGCAGCAATACTCAGAAAATAATCAGGAATCCGTTGGTTCTATTATTGAGGCAATGGAGCTGTACAAGGTGAATATTGAAAAAGTAATTGAGGAAACAAGACTATAGTATAAATGTAGGGATGCCGAGAATGTCAATCACAATATGAAAGACATTTTCGGCATCCCTTTTACTTTATAGGATTCGGGTGTCAAAAGGTGCTGTTACAAATTATGTTTGGAAGATTGCACAAATACAGTTTATTTTTCGACACGTATTTCAAACATAAGTTTTTCTAAGTGCTTTGAAAAAACGTTTTGAAAAAGGGACGTGACCGGCTTAAATTCGCCATCCATGGCTCAGTTAAGCCTTTCGCTGACATCGTGTCAGCGAATCACTATGTGTTGACAAAGCACTAACAAAAACTATATGTTCTCATAATGTGTCGGCAAATAAACGGTATTTGTGCAATTTGCTAATTCAAGTGTTAGAAAGCACCATTTGACACCCGAATCCTTATAGGAAATTGCGTCTGACGACGCTTTTTTATTTGTAGAAGCTTCGTTTATTTACATTTAATTACTACGTTGTCAACACATGTAACTGACTGATAACGTCCGCCTCGAATATAGAAGCCCTTTAACGCACCAGAGTTATTCATTTTTACCGTGCCGCTGTAGATTTCATTGCCGTTACCATCTGTAATCGTAACAACAACCTTCTCAGAAACGGTATCTGCCAACGCACTTACACGTACCCATGAATCTGCTGCAATTTCAAAGGTATCCCCATCATTAATTGCCCACTGGGTACTATTGGTAGCAGAAAGCTTAAATAAGTATCCGGAAGCAATTCCGTCATTGATAACACCACTATATGTCATGTTCTCGTTAACAACTGCAAATTCGGTGGTCTGGTTGTTTCCTGCGGTAAGCTTCAAATCAAACTCCAGCAAATAGGTTTCTGCCAATGTCTGGCTAAGAGGAAGGGTTGAAACTGCACCTCTTGAATTCGCCTGACCAGGGGCAAACTGTACATATTTTCCGCCATTTCCATCGGATTCCAGAGTGAGATTAGAAGCAGCATTTGTTGAGTACCACAAGCTATTCTCAACAGTAGTGTCTAAAGAGGTGAGTCCATCGAAGTTCTCTTCATATACAACATTGGTTGGAGTAGGCATTACAGTGATATTAATTGTAACTACACGATTACTGTAAGCGATTTTTCCGGTAAGTGTTACAAGAACACTGCTATCCGGAACATTTACAACTCCGGTTGCCGGGTCAATGATTGAGGTGTCAGAAGACGTCCAGGTGATTTCTTTTCCTGCAGCAGTTGTAGTCGGAAGGTCAATGCTTGAGGAAGAAAGAGTCTCCGGTATGTCGAATTCTTCTTCCGGAACAACTACACGATATGTCAAGGTTTTTGTAGTGGTTCCATAAGTGAAGGTAGCGGTAAGTGTAACTACGTCTGTGTTATCCTGACAAACAACGATTGCTTTTTCGCCATCTATAGTAATGGACGCCATGTTTGAGGTCCAGGTGATGCTTGAATGTAATCTGCCGAGTGATGGAAGTGTAAAGTCTTCCGTTGCTGTGGATGGAATAGAAAGGTTCTCAATATCCACATTGATACGTTCTTCATCCGTATAATAGATTTTGCTTCCCCATACCGTTCTGTTATCCGTACCAATAGCAGTAAATACGGTAGTTTGCACACGCGTCTGAGCTTCGCTGTATTGTTTTAATGCAACACCTTTATATTCGTTATCGCCAAGCTTGATGGTGAAGTAAGTGTCCTTAAGCTCCCAGGTTCCTTCATAATCTCCGGTAACTGTTCCATCTGCATTTAATGTAATCAATTCGCTGGATACGAAATTGTCATTAAAATTCGCCGGGTCAGTATAGTACTGGAGTCTGTGGTAAATAAATTCATAATCGCCAACAACGTCGTCCACAGATAGAGGTCGAATAGATTCGCCGCTATATTTGTATGGAGTAGTTACGAGCCAGCCATCTTCATTCAGAAACATCTGATTTGATTTGATAACAAATCCATTCAGACCGTAAGCTGCCTCATGTGCGCTCTTGCTGTGATAGTGTAGGAAGATTTTTCCGTCTTCTCTTATAATTGCAGAGTTACCACCATTTGCAGCAGAGGAGTACGTCATGCTTGTAAACTGGAAGTTATCCATGATACGTACACCAAGTGCTGTCGTACTCGCATCGGAAAATGCATCGTTGCCAGCGTAATCAACATATCCGTGGTCTGGATATTCGGAACGAAGCATTCTCATATTATAACCACCGGTAGAACGGAGTACACCCTGTGACCAGAACAGGAAGTAGTAATAGCCGGTAGAAGACTGGTCACTTTCTACAACAAGGATGTAAGGTCCTTCACCGCGTTTCTTTGCAATCTGTTTGCCATAGTATGGGTCTTGTCTGCCATCATCTGTGTAGTCGTAATTATCATCAGAACGAAGTCCTGTGAGAGGGTCCATCTTAAGGATGCGTATTCCGCCCGCACTAGAGAAAGAACCATATACAATATAGAAATTACCTTCGCCATCATAGAATGGAGAGGCATCGATACAATCTACAAATTTGGACTTGTATTCGGCTGTATCGGCTGTGAAGTAGAAGCTCTTTTCTTCAGCGGTCATATCAGAAACACTGCTTTTTCCTAATACCTCCAGCAGATTGGTGTGTCCTGCTTCAACATCGCTTTGCCTAAAATCTGCACACACAATAGTTCCGGCATAGTGGAAAGGTCCCTCCGGGTTGTCAGCAGTTGCAAGTGCAATCGCAGACTGTGTTGTGCCGTTTACAAGAGAAACATACATAAAGTATGGGTCCCTTCCAGCTTCGGCAGCAGCAGTACTATATGTAACGTCTAATGCCCAGATACCGAAGTCAGCAGCGTCCTTGGTAATGTCTAACCATTCAAAAACCTCTGCAAATTCCTCACGGAAATCCTTGTCAAAAAGCTTATTGGTGGATGCAGTACCAACACTTGAGTTACAAATGTAGGACCAGGATACCATATCCGTTGATTTGCCGGCAACCATATGAGAACCGTAGGAATAATAGTTACCGGATACAGGGTCATAGAATATGGATGGGTCATGAATACCAATGTTTCTTGCACCCGTTAATGAAACCTCTTCATCCTCCAGATATTCTATCTGGCTGCTTTCCTGGTCAGTGCCAGAGCTGTTTGGCTCGGTTGAGTCAGTGGAAGCGCATCCGGTTAATGAGGTAATCAGCATGGTGACTAACAGCCCCGCAGCAATGCTGCGTAAATGTTTTCTTTTCATAAAACCTCCCTAATATAAATAAAGTGATTAAAAAGTGTCGGCAAAGCCGACACTTTTTATCCTATAAAAATTGCGTAGTCAGACGCATCAAATCCCAAGCTTGCTTGCGAATTTGCAAGCGTCATTCTGACGCTTTTTAGCCAAGAAGTGCTTTGTCAGAAACAAACTCTTGTCCACTTACATCTTCAAACTTTTGTAGAAGATTGTCAACAGTTAATTTCTTTTTTTCCTCCGGACCGATATCTAAAATGATTTTTCCTTCATTCATCATGATAAGACGGTTGCCGTGGGCAATTGCGTCTCTCATGTTATGTGTAATCATAAGAGTAGTCAAATGATTGTCTGATACAATTTTATCTGTAATCTCTAATACCTTTGCGGCAGTTTTTGGATCAAGTGCAGCAGTGTGTTCGTCCAGTAATAGAAGCTTTGGCTTTTGTAAGGTTGCCATCAAAAGTGTAAGTGCCTGACGCTGACCGCCGGAGAGCAGTCCCACTTTGGAGGTCATACGGTTTTCCAAGCCTAAATCAAGAACCTTTAATAATTCCTGATACTGTTTTTTCTCAGCTGCGGTGATTCCCCAGCCGAGACCACGCTTTTGACCACGTCGAGCAGCTAAGGCCAGGTTCTCGTCAAGCTGCATGGTTGCAGTTGTACCGGTCATAGGGTCTTGGAACACACGCCCGAGGTACTTGGCACGCTTGTGTTCCGGTAAGCCAGTGACATCAATTCCATCAATCAGGATAGAGCCCTCGTCGATTGGCCATACTCCTGCGATGGCGTTTAGCATGGTTGATTTTCCTGCACCATTTCCGCCGATGACAGTAACAAAATCACCTTCGTTTAAGGTTAAGTCCACACCATTTAAAGCTACCTTCTGATTAATTGTTCCGAGATTGAAGGTCTTATGAATGTTTTTTATCTGTAGCATATCCTAGACCTCCTTTTCTGAAGCTTCTTTAAGAGAGGCAGCACTGCGTTTGCCGGCAAGCTTAAAGGAATTCTTCTGCTGTGCACGTAGATATGGTACCGCAAGGAAAACTGCAACGATAATGGCTGTAAACAGCTTCATATCGTCTGGGTCCATCTTAAGCCAGATGACAATGCCCATAACTACATAGTAGATAATTGCACCGATTACTACAAATGCTAATTTCATAGCAAAGCTAGCTTTTTTTCCAAGGACTCCATCGCAGAATACTTCTCCAATGATAACTGCTGCAAGACCGATTACAATGGCACCACGTCCCATGTTTACATCAGCAAAGCCCTGAAACTGAGCTAAAAGTCCACCGGCAACAGCAACAAGTCCATTTGAGAGACATAATGCAATTAACTTCATGTTATCATTATTAATTCCCTGCGCCTTACTCATGGCAGGATTGCATCCGGTAGCTCGGATTGCAGACCCCTGTTCTGTACCAAAATACCAATACATGATAGCAATTAATACTACGCAAAAAACAGTTGCAGTGATAATAGCATTGGTCATATTTCTTGAACTTAAAATCAAATTATATTTGTCCACGCTTAAAGCTTTATTCGCTCCACCTAAAATATGTAGATTAATAGAATATAAGGCAATCTGTGTTAGAATTCCCGCCAAAATAGGAGGGATTCCTAAACGGGTGTGAAGAACACCGGTGCACAGTCCCGCTGTCATACCGGCAAGCGCAGCAACAAATAAGGCAACCCAAATGCTGTAGCCATTTACGGTTAGCATAACGGTTACAGCACCACCTGTTGCGATAGAACCATCTACGGTTAAATCAGCAAAATCCAACAACCGGAAGGTGATGTATAGTCCAAGCGCCATGACACCCCAAATAAGTCCCTGAGCCACATTGCCTGGCAGAGCGTTAAAAAATGCCACAGGATTTAAAGTTGTAAAATAAGTTAATAGCATAAAGTGTTTCCTCGCTTATTCTGTTTCAATAGCTACGTAGCTTTCTGGAATTGTGATGCCTAATTCTGCAGCAATCTCTGCATTGTATTTCTTGGTTACAGATGGAGCAAACTGAATTTCCATTGTTGCAGGGTCTGCACCATTTACAAGAATTTCATATGCCATTAATCCAGTCTGATATCCGATGTCATAATAGCTAATAGAAAGAGTTGCAACACCACAGCCGGAACAGATACCCTCTTCACCTGCGAATACAGGTACTTTTGCAGGAAGTGCAACATTGTTGATTGCTTCTGTACAGTCAGCAGCAGTATTGTCTGTTGGTACGTAAATTACATCACTGCCATCGCATGCGCTCTGTGTTACAGTAGTAATGTCGTTAGAGTTTGTAAAAGTATAAACCTCACAGGTATATCCCATGTCTTCTAAATATCCGGTGATAACATCTGACTGATATTTGCTGTTTGGTTCTGCTGAACAGTAAAGAATACCAATTGTTTTAGCGTCCGGGAACAGCTCCTTGATGCACTGTGCCTGCTGATCCAATGGAGCAAGGTCAGAGGTTCCGGAGATGTTTTTGCCGGTTACACCTGTCCAGTTATCTGCGTCCAATGCAGTTGCATAATCTGTAATGGATGTTCCCAGAATTGGAATATCAGCGGTAGCAGATGATGCAGCCTGAAGAGCTGTAGTAGCGTTTGCCAGAATCAGGTCATATCGATTGGCAACGAATGAATTTACAATAGTAGAACAAGAAGTAGAATCTCCCCCCGCAACCTGTAAATCAAAAGCAACGTCATCGCCAAGCTTCTCTGTTAATGCATCCTTGAAGCCTTGTGTGGCAGCATCCTATGCTGTGTGCTGAATCAACTGACAAATACCAATGTTGTATTTGGTTGTTGAGCCGCCACAGCCTGTCATGGACAATGCCATAACTCCCGCTAATAAAAGTGATACGATTTTAAATCTTTTTTTCATGGTTTTTCCTCCTCATATTTATGCATTGGAATCAGTGTAATTTCCATGCAAGTATATGTCTATTATAACTATAAGGAATGGGACAAGTCAAACAACTAAAATTCATGGTTATTCATAAGAAAAGTTATGGTTGGTATGGAAAGAGATGTACAATTCACCTGTATAATCAGAATTGGAAAAATCTAATGTTTGATAAAATTGACAAAATGCAGCAATAAGTCTATTATATTTAACATATGAGGTGAAAATATGAGATTCGGGTGTCAAAAGGTGCATCTACAAATTATGTTTGGCAAATTACACAAGTACAATTTATTTTTCGACACATATTTCAAACATAAGTTTTTCTAAGTGCTTTGAAAAAACGATTTGAAA
>CAYMYV010000011.1:0-19010 GCA_964394775.1 uncultured Lachnobacterium sp.
TTAATGTGTCGATGAATTTACCAATCATAGAATGCTCTGATGTTCCGATAAGGTAAAGGTCTTCACCTTCAATCTTGTACATCATGGCATCCATTTCTTCAAAGCTCATAACACCGGTTACAACGTTAGAACGAATCATGTATGGTGGAATGCAGTAAGTAAATCCACGGTCAATCATGAAATCTCTTGCATATGAGATAACAGATGAATGAAGTCTTGCAATATCTCCCATGAGATAATAGAAACCATTACCTGCAACCTTGCCTGCTGCATCCATGTCGATACCGTTGAATTTCTCCATAATCTCTGTATGATATGGAATATCAAATTCCGGTACAACCGGTTCGCCATATTTCTCGATTTCTACATTGCAGCTATCGTCCGGGCCAATTGGTACAGATGGGTCGATAATGTTAGGGATGGTCATCATAATCTTGGTAACCTTCTCGCCTAATTCCTTCTCAAGAGCTTCTAATTCTGCAAGACGAGCCGCATTCGCACTAACCTGAGCCTTTACAGCTTCTGCTTCTTCCTTCTTGCCCTGAGCCATTAACTGGCCGATTTCTTTTGATAATTTATTTCTGCTTGCACGGATATCATCAGCTTCCTGCTGCGTTTTTCTAGCCTGTTCATCTAATTCAATTACTTCATCTACGAGAGGAAGTTTGTGTTCCTGAAATTTCTTACGGATATTTTCTTTTACTACTTCAGGATTTTCTCTTAAAAATTTTAAATCGATCATAACGCCTCCAAAATTACTAATATCATTATTCTGCTATTGTACTATTTCAAATATCAAAAATCAAGCCAAGCCTTGAAATTATTGACATTTTTAGTTCCATATATACAGTATCAGCAGAATCAAATCTAACACCAATATCGCCGGCATCCCAATTGCAAAATACCAGTGCTTGGTCTTATGACGAAAAATGTACATTCCGGCACATGTTCCAAGACTTCCACCTAAGATTGCCAATAGAAATAAGCCCTTCTCCGGGATTCTCCACTCCTTGCGGCGAGCCTTAGATTTGTCAATTCCCATGGCCAGAAAGCCGATAATATTGATAATAATAAGATAAATAAAAATCCATTTTTCCATATACTCTACTCCTTCGGGATATCTGCTATATATTCTGCTATATCTCTAAAATCTATTTTGCATTCCTGATTGAATATCCGAACAGAAACCTGATTATCAAAGCTATACCCCGAAATATCTATATCGTTGTCAATTCCGTACACAATAACACGCTCTTATTCAGGGTCCACTATCCAATATTCACGCACTTCTGCAGACACATATTTATTCAATTTTACTTCCATTTTCTCATCCACACCGACATCTCGTTTTCCCCGCGATTTGCCCATACATAATACGGAATGTAGGTTAGTTCAACATCTTCATACTCTTCTGATGTATCCTCATAATATAGATTACTCTCATATACATCACTGTTTTGTTGTTCCTGTGACAAATCATCTCCTGATGTAACAATCCGTTTGCCCCTTGCAACGTATGCCGGGAATATCTGACCATCTATCCCCACAGTCGTTTCCTTTAGCTCGTACCCTTCTACAGAAGCATCCGTGCAAACCTCCAGCAAGTGCATATTTTTTCCGTTATCCACCTCTTCCAGACAATAAACAACCGGACCGCAAACCAGCGCAACCTTTCCAATTGTTTCTCGCACCTTTTGATTGGCTTTGACAAAGCGTGGCTTCATTTCTAAATCAAGGCAGACCTTGTCCGCCTTCGACCATAGTCCTGTGATGTAGAGATATCCTTTTTCTACGCGGGTCTGTTTTCCTTCTGCCCCACAGAGCTTATACTTCTTGCACCACTGTGGAATGCGAAGTGCCACACTCATCTCTACCGCATCATCCGAGGTGTATTCTACAGACACACTTCCTTTCCAAGGAAAGCCTGCCGAAATATGGAAGGATGCCTCCTGTTCTCCTACCTCCTTAACCAAATCTCCGCCAATGTACAGATGCACAAACACCGTATCCTCGGATTCTGTATACGCATATGCCGGTATAGAGCTTAACAGTCTCGCAAGGTTTGGAGGACAGCATGCACAACCAAACCATTTTTGTCTTACAGGCTTTACATGGAATTTTCGTTCATCCTTATGACAGGCTTCCGGTAAAACCTCCAATGGATTCACATAGAAGAAGCTCTTGCCATCCAACGCCATTCCGCTAAGTACCGTATTGTAGAGAGCTGTTTCCATGACATCTGCATACTCGGAATTCGCCTCAAGCTCTAGCATTCTTCTTGCAAAAAACATAAGTCCAATGGATGCACAGGTTTCTGCATAAGTAGTATCATTTGGCAAATCAAATGGGTAAGAAAAAGCCTCTCCCAGATGCGTGCCGCCAATCCCGCCTGTGATATACATTTTTTCACGAGTCGCACTTTTCCAAAGCTTTTTACATGCCTCCCACATTCTTTCATCACCGGTAATTCTTGCCATATCCGCCATGCCGGAATAGAGATATACTGCTCTTACTGCGTGGCCTGTCGCCTCCTCCTGCTCTCTAACCGGCAGATGTGCCTGATGATAGAAATAATTGGTCATATTTGGATGATTTTCCTGTTCAAAATAGTAAGGCTGCACCCCACGCTCGTCCAAAAAGAACTTACTGAGCTTTAGATATTTATCCTCTCCGGTAACCTCATAGAGACGCACCAACGCCATCTCTGCAATCTCATGTCCCGGATAACCTTTACATTTTCCTTCATCTGCCCCAAAATAGCCATCTATAAAATCGGCAAATCGCATTGCCGCCTGTAACAGCTTATCTTTTCCGGTTGCCTGATAATAAGCCACCGCACCCTCTACCAGATGACCAAAGCAATACAGCTCATGATGGTCTCTTAGATTGGTAAAAATCTTGTCCATACCATTAATGATGTAATAGGTATCTAAATAACCATTCTCCTGCTGGGCAGCACATACAATATCAATCGCCTCATCTGCGATTTTTTCTAAATCCGGGTCCGGATGGTTGGTAAGGGAATATGCTACCGCCTCAATCCATTTTGAAAAATCACTATCCTGAAATACAAACCCATAGAATTTATCCTCCAGATGATTCATATCCTCCGGCAATGCCTCAAAGCCCCGGAAGGTGTAAGCCGGTTCAATGAAATCTGCACCCTTTTGACGTTTTTCCTGCATCAGCTTTCCTGCGACCTTAAAGTTGCGCATACAAAAGCTTGGTGCTGCATCCTTTACCCGGTCATTTAAAATCTCCCATTGATATGGAAGTACTTCTTTTCTTACAAGCTCCATCTGTGACTTCCAGAATTCGTCTTCAACCTTAAAATTGTGAAGTGAAATTGGTCTGCTAATCCCTTTTAACATAAATGCTTTCCTTTCCAAAAAAGCCACTGAATTACTCCAATGGCTTTTCCTGTAACATATACTATCTATCTTTTTTACTCTTAATGCGAAGCTTCATCTCATACCACAGCTCTGTTGCAATAAAGATAGAGGAATAAGATCCTGCAACCATACCTACCAATAATGGAAGGGCAAATTCTTTAATTGCAGGCACACCTAAGATAAGCAACAGTACAACCATAATAATTGTTGTAACAGAAGTGTTGATACTTCTTCCCAAGGTCTGTGTCAATGAACGGTTTGCAATCTCATACAGCTGTGCCGTAGTTGGATTCTCGATTCCAGCCATATTCTCTCGAATACGGTCAAAAATAACAATCGTATCGTTAATTGAGTAACCCACAATCGTTAATACACACGCAATCAGGGTATTACCCACTGTGATACGAATTAATACATATGCTGTAAGCACTACTAATACGTCATGAACTAAAGCCACAATCGCACTTGTTGCAAAACGCAAATCCTTGAAGCGGATACGAATATAAATCAACATGAATATACAAGCAACAACTACTGCAACAATGGCATCACGTCTCATTTCACCACTAATCGTAGAACTTATGCTTTGCGAATTAATTGTTTCCTCTGCTACGCCAAAGGTATCAATTAATAAGGTATTTAACGCTTCACGTTCTTCTAATGTCAGTGTTCTCGTTTTTAGTACAATCTCTGTACTTTCATCTACATTGGTCGCCTGCACTGCAGAATCGCCTGTAATCTCGCTTACATATGGAATAATTTCTTTTTCAATCTCTTCGATTGTGTATTCCTTGCCAAAATCTGCAGTTGTAGAGGTTCCACCTGCAAATTCAATACCATAGTTAAACTCCTTGCCTGTTGTGGTGCCGTAATAAATCATACCGCCTACACCAGCAAGAATAACCACAAGTGAAATTATGAAATATACCACTCTGTATTTTAAGAAATCAAAGGTCTTTCTCTCTTTTGCACGACCATAGAATTTCTCCGCCTTAAAACCTACTGCATAGAATGCCTGCATCAGGTATTTTGCCACAACCATAGCCGTAAACATGGACAAAAGAATAGAAATAATCAGCGTATAAGCAAAGCCTTTTACCGTACCCGAGCCAAGGATTAACAATACAATCGCTGCAATAAATGTTGTTACGTTACCATCCACAATCGCAGACATCGCTTTCTTATATCCATCACGAATTGCAGCATAAGGAGAATGTCCCTCTGCAATTTCTTCGCGGATACGCGCAAACGTAATAATGTTGGCATCAACTGCCATACCAATACCAAGAATAATACCTGCAATACCCGGCAAAGTCAGCGTAATCTCAAGTGCCTGTACACAAGCCACAACCCCAAAGGTATAAATAGCAAGCGCAATGGATGCCACAACCCCCGGCAAACGATACAGCACAATCATAAACAGCATAATCAGTACAAGGCCAATTGTTGCTGCCATAATACTGCTTGTCAACGCTTCGCTACCCAGCTGTGCACCAACTACGTTAGACTCTAATTCCTCCAATTCAAGGCTGATTGCACCAATACGAATAAAAGTTGCAAGCTCATCTGCCTCTGAATAACTGCTTTGTCCGGAAATGACACATTCGCCACCACTAATCTTCTCTGTTACCATTGGCACAGAAATAAAATGGTCATTGTAATACACACCAATCGTTCCATAAGCACCGCTGGTACTATACATAGCTGCCGCCTCTTCCGTAGCCTTTGCAAAAATCTCTGCCGCTTCGTCTGTAAAGGTCAACTGAACCACAGGATTTGAACCGCCATACTGATCCTGCTGATATCCGGCCTTTGCCGACTCTACATCGTTGCCTGTCAAAATAACAGAACCATTTTCAATCAATTCCTCTAATTCAAAATTCAGAACGTATTCGTCCTTATTATAATCGTAGGAATAGTTCGCCGCACCCTTCTCATTCTCTTCTACAATAAAATACAGCTTACCCGGACTTCCCAGCTCCTCTAATACCGCATTGGCATCAAATACACCGGGAATTTCAACGGTGATACGGTCTTCTCCAACCTGATATACCGCGTATTCTGTACTATAGTTCTCTGCACGTTCTTCCAGCTTTGCAATTGTATCTGCAATATCTGTTTCGCTTGGGTTTTCAGTCACAATCTTGTATGTAATAGAAACACCACCTGACAAATCCAGACCTAAAATGATACCATCATCGCTTTTCTCATTCGTTGCACCTAAAACATGAACTGCATATGCTCCAAGGCCAATCATAAGCGCCAGAAGAAGAACAATCACTACAATCGCTTTATTCTTTTTCATGTCTTACTTCCTTTCTTACTCTATGTCATCCTCTGCGGCCTTAATCATAATCGCACACTCCACACGCTTCTTCTCAAGCGCGCAGCCAACATCGTATGCGTCAGTAATTTTGCCGTGGAAATTGTATGAATTAGCAGCACAGCCGCCACTACAATAGAATTTTGCAAAGCAATTTCTACATTTTTCCTTCGCATATACATTGCAGCACTTGAATTCATCACGAATCTCGGTTGCTGTTACACCGTCCCATACGTTACCCATCAAAAACTTCTCGTTACCAACGAACTGGTGGCATGGATATAAATCTCCCCAAGGGGTTACTGCAAGATATTCAGTTCCTGAGCCGCATCCTGAGAGACGCTTTGCCACACATGGACCGCCCTCCAGGTCAATCATGAAGTGGAAGAAATTGAAATCCTTTCCTTCCTTCTTACGGCGAACCATCTCTGCTGCAAGTCTATCATATTCCTCAAAAAGGATTGGCAAATCTTCTTCTCTTAAAGCATAGTCATCTGTATCCTGTGCAACCACCGGCTCCACAGAAATCTGCTTAAAGCCCAAATCTGCAAGATGAAGCACATCCTTAGAAAAATCCAGATTGTGATGTGTAAATGTACCACGTACATAGTAACGATTCTGATGTCTGCTTTCTGCTAATCTTTGGAATTTTGGCACAATCAAATCATAGCTTCCGGCTCCTTTACGGAAAGGACGCATCCTATCATGAATTTCCTTTCTTCCATCGATACTAAGAACCACATTGTCCATTTCTTTATTGGCAAATTCCATCACTTCATCATTTAACAATACACCGTTTGTGGTAAGCGTAAAACGGAAATGCTTGTCATGGATTTTTTCCTGTTCACGGCCATAGGCCACCAACTGCTTTACCACATCCCAGTTCATCAGCGGTTCGCCACCGAAGAAATCCACCTCCAGATTTCTTCTAAGCCCTGAGTTTGCAATCAAAAAATCAAGCGCCTGCTTTCCTGTCTCATAATCCATAAGCGCGCGTCTTCCATGATATTCGCCTTCTTCTGCAAAACAATATTTGCATGCAAGATTACAGTCATGCGCAATATGGAGACAGAGAGCCTTGACTACGGTCGGACGTTTCTTAAAGTCCATGATATAGCTCTCATACGCATCCTCTGTAAAAAGTGCTTCCTCATCCTTCAAGGTCTGCACTTCTTCGACTGCTTCTTTTATTTCCTCTACAGAATACTTGTCCTGTAGCTTATTTACGATTTCCTCCGGTGTGCATTCTTCAAAAAGCTCAATGACATCATATGAGACATCATCTACTACATGAATTGCACCACTATTCACATCTAATACAATGTTGTAGCCATTGTTTTTATACTGATGTACCACGATTCTTCCTCCTACTAACAAAACAATCGACCGAACGCACTAGCGAACGGTCGTTGATGTTTTACTTATTATGTATTACGCCTGCGAAGCAATCATTATTTGCTCTGTTCGCAAGTCTGGTTTCCTACTGTACAAGAAGTCTTGCAAGCTGACTGGCAAGATGTCTGGCATTCACCGCATCCACCCTTTTTAACTGTGTTCTGTAATTTCTTTGTATTTAATGTCTTTACGTGTTTCATAAGGCCATCTCCTTTTCTGCATTTGGCAAACATACATGTTCGCCCACTTTTAGTTAGTATAGCACAAGATTATCCATATGAAAAGTATTTTTCATCGATTTTTGCAAAATATCCCCGTCATAAAATGTCCCAATATGCTGCTACAAACCAGAAATACCCCGATACTCATCCATCTGGAATATTCCAGTTCTCTCCCATCCGCAAGCAATAATGCAATCAGGAAAAGTATCAGCATGTAGACCAATCCCAGCATTCCGCCGTCCACGATTCGTTGCCCGAGTCTCGGCTGCTCTGTAAATTCCTTTGCCAGAAATCCATATCGCATACAGCCATGCAATATCCCACCAAATACACCTGTCAGAATGTAGGTCAGTGTAATTCCTATCATCGCCTGCGGTGCCTGCCACTTAAAAGCATAGGTCAGCAAACTTACTATAAACAAAACAACCAGCGTGGTCAATCCCATTGCAAGTAACGATACAATCAGAGGTTTGATTGCCTTTTTATTTAACATGCCCTTATTTGCTCCATGAAATAAGAATCTTGTTAGAGCATATGCGCATGGTGGGGGAAATAGAACAGGAGGACTTACTGTCCCCATTTTTCCATTACATATTTCCGTAAATTCAACAATGCATCCAGTCCTTCTTGCGACTGTGCGAAATATTCATAGTCACTTACTTTTGAATAGGATACATAATTAAAGTTCCCAAGAGGCTGACTTTCACGAGGTTCGTAAGCAAATATTGGAGATGTGACAATTCCTGGAATAAGATATACATTTTCTCGTTCATCTATCGTATCTACACGTTCCATTATATAGACTAAATATTCCTCACCAACTTGCATTTCATTACAAAATCCCATATTAATAGATTTCGTATCCCAGAAAATTCCCCCACTCTCTAGAACAAGAGTTATTTCTGTTCCAACCAATTCTTGTTTGCCGAATAATACTTCTTTCACTACAACTTTTTGTCTAGAAGTCCCGAAAATAATTTCTGACGCATGTAATGCCTCTACTCGAACAACACTTTCTGACGCTTCCATCATCGCTGCTTCCATTTCTTCCGGTGGTGTAATAATCTTTATATATGATTCTTTTAAAACTGCCACCTGAAACGCATCCCTTGGATTCTCTATAGCTGTTATATTTGTATATGTATCTCTTTTCGATACCCCATACACACCGGCCACAAGAAACGCAGCCGCACTAATTATCATTACTATTTTTAATCTTTTTCCCATTTCTCTTCCTTTTGACGGTGACTTAGGCTTCCGTCCTTCATATAGAATACTTCATCCGCTAAAAGTTCAATATCTGTGGCATTATGACTCGCCAGAATTATCAAGGCTCCGCGTTCACGTTCTTCCTTTATTATTTCTCGGATGTCCTTCACTCCATCTTCATCTAATGCATTGGTCGGTTCATCCAGCAACAAGATATCCGGTTGTTCCATAAGTGCCTGCGCTAAAACGATTCTCTGTTTCATTCCGAGTGAATATTTACGAAAGCTCCTCTTATCCTCTGGGTCAAGCCCCACGCGACGAATCGTCTCCTTAATCTGTTCATCCTTAATCTTATTATGCACATTGGCAAGATACCTAAGATTTTGAACCCCCGTCTTATCCGGATACAGTCCTGCATTTTCTAATACAATCCCAAGATTTGGAAGAACTTCAAAGTCTTTATGTAATAGCTTTCCCTCCCATTCTACGGTTCCCGAATCAATTTTCATAAGACCGGAGATTGCACGGAAAAGCATCGTCTTTCCGGAACCATTTCTGCCCACAATTCCGTATATTTTTCCGGAATATAATTCCATATTTATATCCTTTAAAATATCTCTTTTTTTAATTTTTTTATTCAAATGTTCAATCGTAAGCTTCATCTACATCACCTTTCCATTATTGAGAAAATCGGATTGTTTTACAATGTAAGCACCGCATACAACTAAAATACACGATACAACGAATAACCCCATTACAGAGTGTACAAATTCATATTCAAACCCCAATAGATTATTAAGAATTGGTGTTCCATCCACATGGTTGCTGTGCCACTTCAACACCAGATTAGAAATCGGTAGCAGCTTTAATACCAATATCTGTTCTTCCATTCCTTCTCCGGTATACTCTGCAAAATCGAGCCACTTACTAAGCACTCCGTACAACGCTGTACATACTAATTGACTTCCTGCAACGCAGATAAAACCTTTGCTACTATCCCACAAAATCCCAATGACATTGATAAGTAACGTCGTTGCAAACATCCATAAGGAATAAATCGACACATAATAAAACAGTACAATCCCTGCTAATTCATCCCAAAGTACATGATATCCAATATTTGCAAGAAGAAACGCTCCTAAAATTAATGTCATCACATACAATAATGCTATCAGATATAGCTTCCCAGCTTCCTTTAAGTACCATGTAATTCTTTTTGTACAGCGACTAAAAAAATACACACTGGCAACACAATAGTGCTCATAAATATAGTTTCCCAGCCACACCTGAAAGAAAAGAATTGGAAACAACGCCATAACAAATTCTCCCATGCTCCCAATAGAAATGTACACGTTTCCAAATCCTAAGGAATACAACATTTCCGAAAAATTCCACTCTTTCCCAACCATAAGCATACATTGCATCGCGCCTGATATCATACCAATTATAAAAAGAGTTATCCACTTTTGAAATCTCATCGGTTCCTGCAATCCTCCTTGCACTTCCACCACGTAATTCCAATTGTTGTCACAACAAACAATAGTAAAACAGTTACATAACCAATACGGCTCAAATTCTCACCTGCATACATAAAAAAATAATATCCATAGTAAGTTTCTACCTCTGTTAAACCGCCACTTTGTAAAAGCTCGAGACATGAGCTTATAATATACAAAGGCAAAAATAGTATCAAACGTGCTTTTACAAATGGTAAAAAAGAAATTGCTACAACAAATGTCGCCAATATTCCAGTCCATATACCAAACATTAATATACTAACAACTGCATATAAATATGGACTAACAAGATATATTTCAAAGAACAGGTAATTTTTTATCTGATCAATCAAATATTGACTGTATATTGTCATATTAGACAAATCTCCAGTTGCCTCCAATGGAAATGATATAACATTCAATGCAACTTCTAATAACAATGGTATTATAAACACACTCATTGTGACCAGGAAAACTGCAATCAACTTTGAAACATAATATATTTTCGCCCCGCTACGACTGATTTCAAACACTTCAACTCCTGCATCCCTATCTTTCATATATACAAAACCACATGGTAGTACAACAAGAAGTGGAAGAAGCTGCATAATTAATATACCTGTTGTTGTATCTTGTGTTAATGTCAACAAACGCATTGGATGGTACATTGCAATAACATCCCGCCCTTGATATTGATTTACATTATTCACAAAATTATTCAATACTGCGTAACACATAACAGCGAACACCACTAATACACTCCAACTCTCGCTCATATTTTTACAATTATTACGAATACTCTTCCACATAAACTCGCTCCTAAAACAAACTAATTTGGCTTATATGTAAAATTTGCCCACGCGCTGTAATCAAATTAAATTTCATTTGTTCCTTAAAATGTAACAGCTTCAATTGTCATTGTTCCATCATTAACATAAATAATTTCAATGGTTGGGGCAATATAAATTGCACAAACGTCGTCTGACTCGCGCAAACTTTGTAAAGCCCCATTAATATTACTCCAAAAATGAATGTCGCTAGCTACTTATTTTTTCACATCATAATATTCCCCATCTTCACCTAATACTTTCGGAACAATTCCTCTTACTTCTAAATAACCAATCCCACTTATATGTACTACCGCCAACACATTTCCCCTTGCATCTATTTCTGCCAAGTAAATATTATCTGATGCCCACTGCGACTCTCTTGAAAAGAAACAATAACGTATTTCGCCTATCTTTCCCACGTAACTAGTATAATCAATATCCGTAGCTATAGTTTCTAGAATATCATTTTCTGTCGATACTAAACTTTCTTTGAGTTCCTGCTTTGACAATGTATAGCTTTGGTAATCAATTGCTGACTTTTCTATGGAACTCAACTCTTCATCAAACCACAAAGTGTCCCATACACAAATAGTATTATCACTATATACTGCTAGTTCTTCTGTAATATTAGTCGCTATTGCAAGCTGAAAGTCTATTTTAAATTCCACAAAATCTGTATTATTCTCTGAAGTATATCGAAATAAATAACACTGATAATCTCCATATTTCTCAATTGAATAATACATAAGTGCATAAGTCACATTTTCTAACTCACAGAAGTGAATTTTTGCACCTTGTTCTTCTATTTCCGATATCGCTTCATTTGAAAATGCCTTCTTTAGCTCTTTTAATTTTTCTTCTGTTAATCCTTCCTCTGTTTGAAATAATGGATTTGTAAACTCTCTGTCTACATCAAGAACGGTAATGGACGATTCTGGCATATTCATATGCATTCCAAATATTTCAATATCGGTATCATAATAGATAGTTCTAAAAATTTGATATGCATAGGAGGGCGTATAGCCCTCCTTCTGATAGATAATTTCCACTTGATAATTATAATTATCGCTCTCAAGGCCTGGTGTTTCTCCGCAGGACGATAATAATTGTGTGATACATAGAATGATTAACAAAATAGACATTTTCTTTTTCATAATAGTTCACCCTTTATTCTTCTAATAACCTATCTGTAATTATATTTGTTTTCCGCGTTTGCATCTTTTGGATGTTTTCCGGCTCTCTTACTCATCTATCATTTTAGGGTCTGCGGTGATTGTCGTAAATCCTACTAAACCTCTATTTCGGTCCCACAAGAAATCGATACATATAGCTAATCCATTTATTTTGTTCAAGGCTAATTTCATACGCATCAAGAATGAAATCATAGAGTTCACTTGATGAATCTACAACATAATATCCACCTTGCTGCTCAAATTCTTCATTCATATTTCCAACATGTATCACTACATTATACTTTGTCTGATCTGCTTTCGATTGATATATCCTTATCGGAGCATCCCATGCTATGTACTCTGACTCTTCAAACAAAATTCTTAAATACATTTTTTTGTCTGACCCAATTTGCTTATACTCATCATTGTTATTTTTATAAGAGCTTCCTGTCTCTGGCTCAACATTCAATGGCATCTCCTGTATTTGTTTGAGCATGGTTTCTTCCGAAGATGAAACTAGTTCCTGTATGACCCAATTCTCTACGGCTTTTTGGTCACGATTCGTGTTTCGTTCATCTGATTCATCGCAAAGATATATTCGAACTGTTTTCACATTCCAATCGTTAAATACATCTATTTGGTTTTGAGGACTCTGTAAAACATAATATGAGCCCGCAGAAAACAATTCTAATGGTCGTCTTTCTGCCACAATAAAATCCTTATCCGAGATGTTTTTAATTAGATTATAGTAATCCCTATATAATCTATTCTTCAACACTATATCCTTGTAGCCAACACAATCTCCTTGTTCTAATGCAACTAAGTGAAAATCTCTACAAGTATACTCTATATAGGTATCATTTTCTGTGTGCATCGCTTTCAGCTTTATCCCAATAGTAACTGCCAAAAAGAATATAACAACCAAAAACACAACACTCACACATATAATTATCTGTTTCACTTGGATTTTTTTCATATCAACTCTCCAGCTTTACCTAGTACCTTGGGAACGACATTATCCATAAAAGCATCTAGCATTTTATTTTTCATCATATTCCCCTTGGATCCAAGCATCTACTATCCATTGATGCAATATGCTATTTGAATCAACAACATATTCTCCATAAAATCTTTCAAATTCTTCGTTAATGGAGCCCCTATCTATCGTTACTGCAAACTTGCTTTCATCCTCTGTAGACTGATATATTTTAATCTCAGCATCCCATGCAAGAGTCTCTGCTTCATCAAAATACACTCTGATGCATACCGTAGTACTGTCGTTAATACATCTTTTGTAATTCAGCCACTTCTCACCCTTGAAACATTCAGCATCAGTTGGCTCTTCACATAATTTCATTTCTTTCAGTTGCGCAAACAATTCCTTTTCTGTGCTACTTGCCATCTCATGTATCACATAATCTTCAGCCGTTGCCATACGATATGTTCTTGGATTCCTTTGATCATTATGATCTATATAATATAGCATGACTTTATTTATCGTCCAATCATCTAATACCTGTGTCTGATTCTCAGGATGTTGTAAAATCATATTATCCCCATAATAAATCAAATACAACCTATACGCGTATATGTATTCCTGATCGGATATTCCTTCAATCGTTCCGTATCGGAATGTATACTTTCCTTCCACATAATTTCCAACCCTTTCATCCATATCCAGGCAAACCAAGTGATAGTCTCTGCACAGATACTCCGCATAAGAGGAATTTTCTCTATTTTCAATTTCGTATTGTCTATGTGCTACATATTTTCTAATGATAGAAAATACCCTGCATCCTATAAGTACTAATAAAACTATGCCTATTGTAAGGAAAATCGTAATCCGTTTTCTCTTTTGCATCTTTTATCTCTCCTTTGCTATGGTAACTGTTCTCTTATGTACGGACACCCTTCTGTTGAGGTATTTCCTATGATTAATCTTATTACAAACGCTTTTACATTCCAAGATGATAACAATTCTGTATGTTGAATTCCCGTTGCATAAAATGTTCTATCTTCGTATTTATCAGCTAAACAAGCACTCCATACTGGTACAACACTATCCGTAACCTTTGATGTACCTTTTGCTACCCATGTCACTGAATTAAACTCTATATTCGTGGTCATTTCCGAGCCATACCCTGCAATATAATAGCTATTAACAGACTTTGTAATATGATCCGAACCCACGTACAATGAATCCTGAAACTCCTTTGCTTTTATTTCTAAGTTTCTATTATAATATGAAAGATTCTCCCTTAACTTAAGCTATTAATCGTTACGTCTTCAATTGCTCCTGCTCCATTATTATCATAAGTGATTTCAACGGTTGGGTCAATACGAATTGGGTATACCGTTTCTGGGTCAGCCAGATATTCTGGGTCTAACACAATTGTCATGCGATATTCTTCGTTCTCTACTACGGTTTCTGCTTTCAATTCTCCGAATGCATTGTTCTTTTCGTCCGCAGTAAAGATAATGATATCTCCAATCGTTGCCTTGATTTCTTCATTTTCATCTACGAGATAGAAGGAGCCGTCAATTTCTGCAAGTGCAAGTCCTTCTGTATAGATAGTAAATTCATACTCTGTCTGACCGGTATATTCACTAACCACAATATCCTCTTTGAATCCGGTATATGTAAGAGAATATTCAATAGTCGTCTTCTCATCGTATTCATAAGAGATAGTTTCTTCATCAATACGTTCTGGTTCAACATTTCTTGCAGCATGTGGCACAAGCGTCACTGTAACATCTTCTCCTGACAATTCAATTCCATCTTTGATATCCTTCGGAAATCTTGTCTTTGAGATGCTTGCAGCGGTCTCAAACTTATATTCTCCATCCTTACTTTCTACAATCTCGAAGGAGCTATCCTGAATTTTTCCTTTTTCATCCACATATTTTACCGGATAATCAAATAAGTACTGTGTTCTGGAACCATCTGCATTTTTGAAGATAACACGATTCAAATCCTTGCCTTCTTCATCATACATTCTTTCAATGTGGTTATTCCATACTGCCGCTTCATATCCAACTGCCTCTGGAACATCTTCTTCCTTAAGCGGATCGTACCGGTCTCGCCAGTCTACAAGTCCTGCACCAGCATCCCTCATCCACTGTTTTTCTTCTTCACGTGCCTTGCGTTCTGCCGCAAAAACGGTTGCAACGCTCGATAATTCCAGTACTGCAAAGCATAGTATCAATACATATGCTATTCTTCTTATTCTTCTGTTTCCCATAATATTTTTCCTTTCTCCCTTCGTAGTTGTATTGTTTCTCATTTACTAACTTCTAGTTTTCTTATATCCTCTTTGCCTCCTTTCTTCTCTACGCGTTAATCATATATAATCTTTTCCATCATCTCAACCCTTCTTGCGCAAACGTCGTCTAACTCGCGCAAACGTAAAAAAGCGTGCACAAAACGGCACGCTTTTTTCTTAGATTCTAAGAATTTGCATATCGGAATTTGTATTCCAACTGTTTTTGTTTCAGTGCAGAGAGCTTGCGGGCACTCACCATTGCACTTTCACCATTCTCGAAATATACATCACATTTACCTATTGCGGATATTTTTTCCAGATTCACTAGATACGATTTATGAGAGCGAAAGAATCCATATGCTTTTAACTCATTTTCCAACTCATCCATCGTTTGATTCGTTGTAAATGTCTGATTTCTCAGATGAAGTACTACATTTCGCTTACCGGTCTCAATATATAGAATTTCTCCTATTGGAACTTGATAATCACCTGCTCTCAGCTTGTGAAATTCCATCACTTTATTCTTTTTCCATAAGTCGATGATTGCCTCTACTGCCTCTTGAAGTTCTACGACGATTTTATTTTTATCGATGTAACGAAAGGCATTTACCATGTACCCACGATTACATAATTCCGTATGTGTTGTAAGAAAAGCAACTATCGTCCTTTTGTTTTTCTGTTTACAAAGCTTTGCCGCCTCGAAGCCGTCCATTCCAGGCATTTCGACATCCATAAATATGACATCATATACGTCCGCCTCACAAATCTCTTTTCCACCAGAAAAAATATCAACAACTATTTCCTCTGGCCATTGGAAGCTACGTATTAATCCCTCTGTATATAACTGACATTTTACTTCATCATCTACAATTGCAATTTTCATTTAATATCCCCTTACTCATTTTTCATTGTTAGCATTACCTTAAACCGACTGTTATCTGTAGAAATCATCATAGTACCGCCATTGTTTTCTACACATTCTCTTACGTTTACAAGTCCATATCCATGACCTAACACGTTCTCTTTCGTTGACTTAAATACACCATTTTCCACCCTTAGGTCATTGATATAGTCATTTTCCACCACTAATAATATCTCTTTATCGGTATAGCGAATATCCAAGGATACACTCGTTCCATTCGCTTGTTTCTCTGCCAAGATGGCATTTGACAACAGGTTCGATAACACTGTACAGATATCATATGCTACAATCTTACATTCCTGTGGAAAATGCCCACTGATTTTTAGCTCGATTCCATTTTCCTCTGCTTCATCGCAATACTTATTCAGAATAGCATCCGCAATACTGTTATTAACACTAATACGACTACCAAATGAACCCACCTTATCTTGAATCGCATCTAAGTATTTTTCTGCACCTTCATAATCTGCATGCTTTATTTGATTTTCCAAAATCATCAAATGGTTCTTAACATCGTGACGGAATTTCTTAGTTTCTACTTCTCTTTTTTCAAGATAAAGATAATGTTCGTTTTGGTAATCCAGATATTTCTTCGCTAGAGCTTCATTTTCTTTGTAAACGTTTCTTGTTATTAGCGCATTGATAAGTAATACAATTTGAAGTAGGATACCGATGACAATGGCCATGTATAACAGTACATATACCCACTTTCGTTCAGCATCTAGGACATTCATAACAAAATCACCTAACACTGCAAGTATTGATGCATCTGCCAATAAAATAACTGCAAATACTATCAAATAATTTACTCCTACTTTTTTTAGGCCCTCTGGGTACTTTTTTCCAAAATATTCTCCAATCCCCCAAATAAACACTCCTATTACTGTACATGATATAAGATCGACTAAATTTTTGGATAGTTCCAATTGCCAATATGAAGCCAATTCTAAAATAACTAGCTCAAACATCATCTCACATATCGACAAAATGGCTGTACCACCTAAATAGAGCCCACACAGTGTTCTTTTCTTTTCTGCAAAATAACACACAAGAGTTAGTAAAATGCAAAACAGATGAGCCACTCCTTTGACCCATACATCTGCGTATATACATATTATAGTCGTCAAAAGAGTAGAGACAATCCATACCAATTGCTCATACTTCATATTTTTTCTCTTAAAACTCAAAAGCAATTGTCCGATATATAGAAAACATCCCACATAAATTATATTAGCTAAAAATCCCAAAACAAATTCCATCTTTATTCCCCCAAAAATATGTATCAATATTTTATATTATATCATATCTTTTGGAAGAATCACTAGCAAATAAAGTACTAGGTTATAATACTCCGCCAAGCCATTTTATTAACATAAAAATACGTCAATCATTTTTATCCCCCTTCCTAAAAACACCTTGTCCTTGGTTACGGAGATAAAATAAATGAATTAAAAAGGAAATAAAATAGCATTTGCGCAAACGTCGTCTAACTCGCGCAAACGTTAACACTTGCGTCTCACACAAGATACAAAAGGACTGCCACAAATGTTATAGCAAACATTCTGTGACAGCCCTTTTTCTCATATCTCTGTATGAAATTTCTTACATCTGTTCGTGGAAGGTACGGGAAATAACCTCGTCCTGCTGTTCCTTTGTTAACTTGATGAAATTAACTGCGTATCCACTTACGCGGATAGTAAGCTGAGGATATTTTTCCGGATGCGCCTGTGCATCAAGAAGCGTTTCCTTGCTGAATACGTTTACGTTAAGATGGTGTCCGCCTTTCTGGACATATCCGTCCAAAAGTGCCACCAGGTTATCAATCTGATTTTCTGTTGCTGCCATACTTTTCGTCTCCTTTCTATTACTCGTTGTCAAGACTTTCAAAAAGTGTTGGTGAAGCGCATGCGCCACCGCAATCAATGTCTACATCAATATCTCCTACGAAGATTCTATCCTCTTTTCCAAGTGCACCAGGAATAATAGAGAAGGTGTTGGAAATACCATCCTGTGCATCAATGAATGGAAGCTTGGATACAGAAGCCAAGGATGCAATCGCACCGTTGGTATCCCTTCTGTGCATTGGATTTGCGCCAGGTGCAAATGCCTCTCCGGCCTTACGTCCGTCTGGTGTAGCGCCGGTAGCTTTACCATATACTACGTTTGAGGTAATGGTCAAGATGGAGGTTGTTGGAATTCCGCCACGGTAGGTGTGAATCTTGCGGATGTGTTTCATAAAGGTATGAACAACATCACGGGCAAGGTCGTCTACACGATCATCGTCATTTCCATATTTAGGGAAATCACCTTCTACTTCATAATCTACTGCAAGACCGGTTTCGTCACGGATAACTTTCACCTTTGCATACTTAATTGCAGAAAGGGAATCGGCTACTACGGAAAGACCTGCAATACCTGTCGCAAACCATCTGGTTACATTCTTATCATGGAGTGCCATCTGGATTTTTTCATAACAGTATTTGTCATGCATGTAGTGGATGACATTTAACGTATTTACATAAACCTCTGCTAACCATTCCATCATGGCATCAAATTTTCTCATTACTTCATCATAATCTAAGTATTCTGAAGTGATTGGTGTATATTCTGGGCCAACCTGCTTACGGCTGATTTCATCTACACCACCGTTGATTGCGTAAAGAAGACATTTTGCAAGGTTTGCACGAGCTCCGAAGAACTGCATTTCCTTACCCACTTTCATGGAAGATACGCAGCATGCGATTGCATAGTCATCTCCGTGGGAAACGCGCATTAAGTCATCGTTTT
>CAYMYV010000012.1:0-18975 GCA_964394775.1 uncultured Lachnobacterium sp.
TTCGCCATCCATGGCTCAGTTAAGCCTTTCGCTGACATCGTGTCAGCGAATCACTGTGTATTGACAAAGCACTAACAAAAACTATATGTTCTCATAATGTTTGGCAAACGAACTGTATTTGTGTAATTTGCTAAACATAATTTGTAAAAGCACCTTTTGACACCCAAATCCCTATAGGAAATTGCGGTGTCAGACGCATCAAAAAGCGTTAGAATGACGCTTTTTTATGAGTGAAAAATCACTTTAAAAACAATCAGGCATATTGACAAATTAGCTAAATAAAGTTAAAATTAAGTAAAAATATCGGGGTTAAATTTACAAAGAAAGTGGGGATAAAAATGGATAAAAAGGTTCGCATGGCGGACATTGCGGAACAATTGGATATCAGCGTCGTTTCTGTATCAAAGGCTCTTGCAGGAAAAGACGGCGTTAGTGATGAGATGAGAGAGAAAATTCTTGCACTTGCAAAAGAAATGGGATATGTACCTTTACGTGCAAAGCCACAGAAGGAATTTAATGCAAGTATGTCTGGCAACATCGGTATTGTGGTTGCAGACAAATTCTTTGCAGATAGTACATTCTATTCCAATTTGTACAGACAGATTCTGATGAAGTGCACTGAGGTTGGATTCTCAGCATTATTGGAGATAGTATCATTAGAAGCAGAGAATAGATGTATTATGCCTGCAATCATTCAGGGAAATAAGGTTGATGGTATTATTTTCATGGGTGAGATTAGCAGGGAATATATTCGTACGGTTACACAGAGCGGATTGCCTTATATGTTACTGGATTTTTATGATGAAAGTCTGCATGCTGACGCAGTAACAAGTGATAATGCGGTAGGCGGTTATCGTGTTACCAAGCATTTGATAGAATCCGGAAGACAGTCGATTGGATTTGTGGGAAGTATTCGTGCTACAAGCTCCATTATGGACCGCTTCCTTGGATATGCAAAGGCGTTGATTGAGAGCGGAATGGAATTGAATATGGAGCTTGTGCTTGAGGATCGAGATGCTACCGGTGCATATTTACCGTTTGCGTTTCCAAGTGAAATGCCACAGGCATTTGTGTGCAACTGTGATGAGGTAGCATTTAATCTGGTAGAGCAGTTAAAGAAGAACGGATATCGCATACCAGAGGATGTGGCAGTTGTAGGATATGATGATTATCTGGTAGCACAGATTTGTGTGCCACAGCTTACCACCTATCGTGTAAATGTGGAAGAAATGGGACGTATGATTGTTACACAGATGATTGCCCGCATCAAGGGAAAACGCCATATTACCAAAGGAAATATTGTAGTAAACGGACAGTTTGTAAAGCGTGAATCTGCCTAAGGGGCTTTTGTAGAGGAGTTTTATTATGAGAAAAATCGCATTGGCAGCGAAGGAGATGCTGGAGGGAAATATTATTCCTTTCTGGAAGGGTCTTCGCGATATGGAATATGGCGGATATTATGGATATTTAAGTCATGAATTGGTGCTTAATAAGAAAGCAGAAAAGGGATGTATTTTAAACAGCCGAATCCTTTGGTTCTTTTCAGAAGCGGCAATGCTTTTAAAAAGAGAGGATTTGAAGAAAGAGGCAGAGCATGCATATGCATTCTTAAAGGACTATTGTATGGATACGGTGAATGGCGGTATTTTCTGGAGCATGACTTATGATGGAAAGCCACTGGATACCACAAAGCATACCTATAATCAGGCATTTGCAATCTATGCATTATCCTCTTACTATCGTCTGACGGCAGATGAAGCTGCTCGTAAGCTGGCAGAGGATTTATTCCGGATAATTGAAGAGAAGTGTACGGATGAGATTGGCTATTTGGAGGCCTTTACCTTGGATTGGAAACCGGAATCTAATGAGAAGCTTAGTGAGAATGGCGTTTTGGCAGATAAGACCATGAATACCCTGCTGCATGTGTTTGAAGGATATTCCGGCTTGTATCAGGCAACACAGGACGTGCGTGTAGGAAAGGCGATGGAGCGCATTTTACATATTTACGCAACTAAGATTTATGACCCAACGCTTCGCCGTCAGAAGGTGTTCTTTGATGCAGAATACAATTCCATCATTGATTTATATAGCTATGGACATGACATTGAATCCAGCTGGCTCATAGATTGGGGCTGTGGATTGCTTGGTGACGAAAAGCTGTTTGCATCGATTTCTGCCATTGATAAGGAGATTGCAGAGACGATTTATGAAGTAGCATATAATCATCATTCGTTATCTAACGAAGCTGAGAATGGTGTTGTCGATATGACCCGTATCTGGTGGGTACAGGCAGAAGCGGTGCTTGGATTTGTAAACCTTTGGAAAAAGGATGAAGGCTGTGTGGAATATCGCGATGCTGCGGCAGATACGTTCCGTTTTATCGAGGAATATATAGTGGACAAACGGGATGGCAGTGAATGGTATTGGTGTACCGATGAAAACGGAATACCTGCACCGGAGAAGCCTATCGTAGAGCCTTGGAAATGTCCGTATCACAACGGAAGAATGTGCATGGAATTAATGAGAAAGGATGTAGAAATATATGTCTGACTTACATGAAAATTACTACACTCTGAAAATGAGACAGGAGGAGCTGCTTTCTACCAAAAACAGAAAGAGCGATTTTTATAATGGAATCTATGACAGATGGGAGAATCCGGTTTTGACAAGAGACCATATTCCGTTGACCTGGTGTTATGATTTAAATCCCCAGACAAATCCATATTTCATGGAAAGACTGGGAGTAAATGCAGTGTTTAATTCCGGTGCAATTGAATTGAATGGAAAATACTATTTGGTTGCACGTATTGAAGGAAATGACCGCAAGAGCTTCTTTGGGGTAGCAGAAAGTGACAGCCCTGTAGATGGCTTCCGCTTCTGGGATAAGCCAATAGAATTACCGGATACCTGTCCGGAGGAAACAAACGTATATGATATGCGTTTGACCAAGCATGAGGATGGCTGGATATATGGTGTATTCTGTTCTGAGAGCAAGGATACAACCAATCCGGATTTGTCCGCTGCAGTAGCAGCAGCCGGAATCGTAAGAACCAAGGATTTAAAGACTTGGGAGAGACTTCCAAACCTGGTAACACTTCGCAGTCCACAGCAGAGAAACGTGGATTTGCTTCCGGAATTTGTGGATGGTAAATATGCATTTTATACCCGTCCGATGGATGATTTCATTGATACAGGCTCGGGTGGCGGCGTTGGCTTTGGTCTTTGCGAGGATATCACCAACGCAGTTTTGGACGAGGAAATCATTACAAGCCCAAGAAGATATCACACCATTACCGAAAGTAAGAATGGTGAAGGTGCGACACCAATCAAAACAGACAAGGGCTGGTTACATATTGCACATGGTGTACGTAATACAGCAGCAGGCTTGCGCTATGTTATCTATGTGTTTGTTACAGATTTAAAGGAGCCTTGGAAGGTAATAGCAGAGCCTTCCGGATTCCTGATTGCGCCAAGAGATTGGGAGCGCGTGGGCGATGTGTCGAATGTTGTGTTTACCAATGGTGCGATTGCCGAAGAGGATGGCAGGCTTTGGATTTACTATGCAGCAAGCGATACCCGTTTGCATGTGGCATCAACAACAATTGATAGAATGTTGGATTACGCATTCAACACACCGGCTGACCCACTTAGAAGTCGTGATTGCGTTGCACAGCGTTGTGAACTGATTGACCGCAATCTGGCATATCTTCAAAGGGATTAACAGGAGTGGGTGAATATGCGAAAAATTGATTTGCAGGGAACATGGGAATTGTATTTGGATGGAGAAAAGCACTATCAGACACCTCCAAAGGGGAAGGATACGATAGTACTTCCGGATAGTACGGCTCATGCAAAAAAAGGAAAAGAAAATCTTACACCAAATGTGGGATACATGACAGACCGCTTTTATTTTGAAGGGTATGCATGGTATTCCAGAGAGATTGTGGTAGAAAAAGAATGGGAAAAGAAACAGATTACCCTCTTTTTGGAACGTACCAGGATTTCTACGGTGTACATAGATGGAAAAGAAATCAGTACAGAAAACAGTCTGTGCGGATATCATGAACATGACCTGACCGGTGAACTAAGCGAAGGAAAGCATGTGCTTACAATCCGAGTGGATAATACCAATTATCCAACCCGCGGAGGACACATGACATCTCCTGACACCCAGACCAACTGGAATGGAATTGTTGGTCGCATCGAATTGCAAATCAGAGAGAATATTTACCCATACAATCTTCAGGTAGATGCAAAAACACCTGAGAATATAACCATTACAGCAGATATCTATGGCAGTGATGAGGGAAATGCTCATATAATGATTTGCAGAAAAACAGGAGAACTTCTCTACGAAGCAAATCATGCTTATGAGAATGGACATCTTCAGATACCGCTTGCATTAGACGGAGATAATCTGCTTTGGGATGAGTATCATACGAATCTTTTATACGCAGAAGCCTCCGTGGAAAGCGAGAGTGTTTCTGCGTATTTTGGTATAAGAAAGCTGTCAAGTGAAGGCAGACGAATGTTAGTAAATGACAAAGAGGTGTTCTGGCGTGGAAAACATGATGGCTTGGTTTTCCCAAATACCGGATATGCCCCAATGTCAGTAGAAGAGTGGAAAAAGGTATTTGCCACTGCGAAGGAGTATGGAATCAATCATTATCGATTCCATACCTGTTGTCCACCGGATGCGGCATTTTCTGCTGCTGATGAAATGGGCATTTATATGGAACCGGAGCTTCCTTTCTGGGGTACAATCGCGGCTCCGGGGGAAGAATATTATAACGAAGCAGAGCAGGAGTATCTGATTGAAGAAGGGTATCGTATTTTAAAGAATTACGGAAATCACCCATCCTTTGTCATGTTTTCCATGGGAAATGAACTGTGGGGAAACATGGAACGCATCAATAGCTTTTTACATAACTATAAGCTTGTGGATGACAGACATTTTTATACACAAGGCTCAAACAATTTCCAGTTCTGTCCGGCGGTATTAGAGGATGAGGATGTGTTCTGCGGTGTACGTTTGGCAGGGGACAGACTGTTTCGTGGTTCTTACGCAATGTGTGATGCTCCACAAGGACATATTCAAACAGAGGAACCAAATTCCAGCCATAATTATGATGCTATCATCGTTCCACAGACGGTGGTACAGTCGTCGGGCGGGGAAGATGAGATTGAGATACAGTATGGTACAGGAACGAAGAAGGTCAAGGCGGTAGACAGCGACGGAGTACTTATACCTGAAGTGCCTGTGATATCCCATGAAATCGGACAATATGACTTTTTCCCGGACTTTGATGAGCTGGGACGCTACGAGGGTTCGCAACAGCCTTTGTATCTGGAAGTGTATAGAGAACGAATGGAAAAAAGTGATACCTATAAGCAGTGGAGGGACTTCTTCGAGGCAACAGGTACATTTGCCATTGATTGTTATCGCAGAGAGCTTGAGGCGGCACTTCGTTCGAAGGAATTAAGTGGATTTCAGTTGTTGGATTTACAGGATTTTCCGGGACAGAATGTGGCGCTTGTTGGAGTGTTGAATGCATGGATGGAATCCAAAGGCTTGATTACACCAAAGGCATGGAGACAGTTCTGTAGCGACGCCGTAATTCTTGGCGAATTGACAAGCTTTATTGCAACGGAAAAGGAAGAGATTTCTATGCCGGTGCGTTTATCTGTATGTAACTGGGATTCATTTGATGGAAAAGAACTTACATATCAAATTACGATGAATTCTGTCATGATACAGGGTGGCAGTATGCCGGTTGTAAAAGGGCAGACACGTTTGCAGGAGGTGGGTGTTGTGGAGTTTACAGTACCTGCGCTTGAAAAACCGGAAAAAATTGAAATTACACTGCGCGTTTCAGATACAGAAATCACAAATCACTATACCCTGTGGGCTTATCCAAATGTTGATATTAAGATTACGGAACAGGGCATTACCTGTGGTGATAAGAAGCTTTTGATTGCTCAATCGATGGAGCTGGCACAGGAATATAAGCAGAAGGGACAACCATTTGTATATATTCCACAGATGAAAGAGGAAGACGTGGAAGGCACCTATTGTACGGATTTTTGGAACTATCCAATGTTCCGTTCAATTTCAGAGAGTATGAACCGTAAGGTGCCAATTGGAACCTTAGGCTTATATATTCCAAAAAATAATGGTTTACAGAAATACTTCCCATGCGAATGTTACTCTACACCGCAGTGGTATCATCTAATCATGCATAGTCATTGCAGTGTTTTAGATGGATGTGAGAATACAGAGATACTTGTACAGCCAATTGACAACGTGGAACGATGCCATAAGCTTGGAATGCTTTATAAAAAAGATGGCATATATGTTTGTACTTCACGCTTGTGGGAAATTAGTGAGCATCCGGAGGTCCGCGCTTTTGCGAAGGCTCTGGTGGAGGTATTATGGGAGCTGGGTTAGCCGGTAGAGTGAGAAAAAAGAGAGTACTTCAGCTGCGATAAGCTTTGACCAACGCGCAATTACTGAGGGAAATGCGATTGCATATACGATTGATTCGAAACAGATAGCTACCAAGGATATCGTTTCTTATCAGTGGTATGTAGGGGACAAGCTTGTAAGTGAGAGTAGTAATGCCTATGTTCCTACGACTCAAGATGTGGAAAATACCATAACGTTGCAGCTTCAGCTATCAAATGGGAAAAGTGTTTCCTGCAGTGCTTATTTTTCTATCTTTCCTGTGCTATACATAGACTCTGATACGGAATACTATTCTGTAGGCTGGGATTATGTGGATGTAGATTTTACGCTGACAGGCAATGGCTACGAGGATGAGCAATTGCATGAGGGAGAAGCCCAAATTAAGCTTCGAGGGAATTCCTTGCCAATGCAATTGACACGTCTTTGTTACGTAATCAGCTTTTACAAGGGCTGGCAGGAGATATAGGTCTTGACTATATGGATTCACGATTAATATCCCTTATATATAATGGAGAATATTATGGCGTGTATGAATTAAGTGAGCATGTGCGTGTTGATTCTACACGAATTGACATTTTTGACTGGGAAGAGGCATTGGAGGATGGTGTTTCCGAAAAAGATTTGCCGGATTATACAGGCGGAGTTCTTATGGAAATGGATGAAAATGGAGACTACATAATCAATAAAAAAGGCACGATACAAGGGAACTATGATAATGCGATTTCCAATTACTACACGTTTACCAAGACGATTGAAACATCTGTGACGAATGGAACGGAAGCATTAGACCGGAGAGTAGTTGGTGCTGTTGTAGCAGTGGTATCGTTTTTGGCACTTTCATTCGGAGGATATAGATATGTGAGTCATAAAAAAGCCTCAAGGATATAGTCACTAGGAGAGGAAGGATAAGAGGATGATTATTCGTAGAGTTCTAAACATAGAAGATAGCATCACAAAGCATGCCGCAGTGAAACGTTCTCTAAATAAATGTGGAATCAACGACAATATTATCGACCATGCTACAACAGCAATGGAAGGCTTGGCAATGATAGATGTGGCAATTGAAGAGGGAAATCCTTATTCCGTTCTTGTGCTGGATATGTTTTTTCCGATTTTTCCAAGGGAACGCATGACAGAAGCGGGCATGTATGTACTTCGCGAACTGGAGCTAAAAGGCATTGATATTCCGGTTATCATCTGCTCCTCTGTACAGTATCGACTTGCCGGAGTAGTAGGCTGTATCCACTACAATGAGTGGAGAGGCGATTTGGATGGAGATATGAAAGAGATGATAGAGAGGGTCAGAAATGAATATCCTGACAATTAACGGAAGCACGAAGGGGATATTATACATAAACTGGTATCCAGCATGGGTGGCTGGTGGAAAACAGTAAATATAACACGCGACTCACATTTTTGAGTTGCGTGTTTTTTTTGATGTGACGAGGAACGTGTATTTATCGTGTATTAGGATGAAAGGCCTTATCACAGCAAGGAAGGAGAAGAAACATGGACGATAAGCAGATTTTAGACTTGTATTGGGAACGCTCAGAAAACGCGATAGTAGAAACCGCTAATAAATACGGAAAATACTGTCATTACATTGCCTATAATATTTTACACAACGATGAGGATAGCGAAGAGTGTGTCAATGATACCTATCTAAAAGCATGGGGAGTGATTCCACCACAGCGTCCCAATCGACTGTCTACTTTTCTCGGGAAAATCACACGTAATTTATCTCTGGATAGATACAAGGAGAAGCATGCAAAGAAGCGGGGAGATGGGCAGGTTTCTCTTGCATTAGAGGAACTACAGGAGTGTATACCGGCGGAAAGTAGTGTGGAAGATGCGATTGACGATATGGCATTAACGGAACTATTGAATGAGTTTCTCGCCTCCTTACAGTCAGAGGCAAGGAGGATTTTTATGCAGCGATATTGGTATTTATGCTCCATCAGGGAAATTGCACAAGATTTTCAAATCAGTGAGAGCAAAGTGAAAATGTCATTGCTGCGCTCCAGAAATGCATTGAAATCCATGTTAGAGAAGGAAGGGATTGCATTATGAATAGTGAACGAATTTTAAGAAATTTAAGTGAAGTAAAGGAAGAGTATATTCTTGAAGCAAAAAGCTTTGAAAACGAAACAACTGTTAAAAAGAAAGCTGTGCACAGGTTTCCAATAAAGAAAATTGCGATTGCAGCGTGTATTGCACTTGTTGCCATTGTGGGAGTATGGCAGATAATGGAAAGTAATATTCATATAGCAGTTTTAGAAAATGGTAGTGAAATAAAATTTGCAAGAAGCTATTCGATGGGGGCGTCGGATATTAATATTGAGGGAACAATACGTGATTTGACAGAAGAAGAAATTGGTGTTTTGTTTGGAGATTTATCGGTTAGTGCGTATGGATATTTTGATGAAAATCAGGAACTAATCGGTGTGGCGGGAACCATTCATGATATGAAGCTGGTGGTGTCTGCAACAGAACGGAATCTTATGTGTACGGTCGTTGATGGCGTAAAATATCAGTCGAAGGTAGATGGGATTCCGGTCTATGCAGGATTTTTTGTTACTGAAGCAGACAGTAAAGCCAAAAGAAATATTATATATTATGCTGAGTTCCAGCTTGGAAACAATACAATCTATGTGGAGGATGCAGGAGCGTATTCGGAAAGCGAGTCCATTAGAAATGGAGTGGCTGCTGCCATTCAAGAGTTGATTGAAAAGGGCACATTTGCTTGGGAGGAAGTAAAAGAATAATCTATACATTCTCCTTAGTGTCTTGTCACCAGCTCCACAGGACAGTGGTCTGACCCCGGGATATCAGTATGAATCTTCGCATCCACCAATTTGTCGTCTATGGAAGATGAAGTAATAAAGTAGTCAATTCTCCATCCGGCATTTTTCTCGCGGGACTTAAAACGATAGGACCACCAGGAATAAATATCAGTAGTGTCTGGATAGAAGTGGCGGAAGGTGTCGGTAAATCCGGCACCCAGAAGCTCGGTCATTTTACCACGTTCCTCGTCGGTAAATCCGGCATTCATACGGTTGGTTTTTGGGTTCTTTAAGTCGATTTCCTTGTGTGCCACGTTTAAGTCACCGCAGAGAATGACTGGTTTTTTCTTATCCAGCTCCAGCAAATATGCGCGGAAGGCATCTTCCCAGGTCATACGATAAGGAAGTCTTGCGAGCTCATTCTGTGAATTTGGTGTATAGCAGGTAACCATATAGAAATCTGCGTATTCCAAGGTGATTACACGGCCTTCCCGGTCGTGTTCTTCGATACCAATCCCATAGCTTACCGAAAGCGGCTCGTGTCTGGTGAAAATCGCGGTGCCTGAATATCCCTTTTTCTCAGCGTAGTTCCAATACTGGTAGTAGCCCGGTAAATCTAATTCAATCTGTCCTTCCTGCAATTTGGTTTCCTGAAGGCAGAAAAAATCTGCATCTATTTCTCTGAAAAAATCTAAAAAGCCTTTCTGTACGCAGGCGCGTAGTCCGTTTACATTCCATGAGATAAATTTCATAAGTGTGTTCTCCAATTCAAAAGGATTCCTGCAATACAAGATTGCATATTGATATTTTAGCATGGGCGTGAAAGAGAAGTAAAGAGAGAAGAATAGGTTATAACTTATTTTATTAACAGCTATAATTTTTCGTTCTTGACTATTAACACCGGTTATTCGTATAATATACTATTATAAGCAGAGTTTATGGAAAGGGACTTTGGAGCACTGTTTTGGATGTGGATTGCCAAGATATTTGCTTTTTTAGTGTAGGAGCAGGTCGTCTTGGTATCGGTACATTTGAAATAGTCCATAAGGGATGTGCTGTTTGAAAGGGGAGAGTCTTGCATTTGATGAAAGGTGCCGAATTTACTAAGGAAATGAAAAAGACGCATACGATTTTTCTTCCGGACATGTTGGGCTATCACAATGCCTTTTTACAGGCGGCGTTTGCCCATGCAGGCTATCATCTGGAAATTATGTGTGAAGACAAGCGCCTTACGGATTATTCGCTTGCGTATATGAGCGGAGACTATTGCTTGCCGGCAGTACTGATTCTGGGACAAATGCTTGCGACGGTAAAGTCAGGAAACGTAGATACGGACCAAATTGCCTTTCTAGAACCTCAAACGGGTGGAGCTTGCCGTGCAGGGAATTACTATAATTCTATGATAAAGAGCTTGCAGAAGGCCGGGTATCCTCATGTTCCGGTCATCTCCCTGAATGCACTTGGCGAAGAAAAGCATGAGGGCTTTTCGATTACACCGGCACTGATTAGAGGTGCAGTTGCTGCTGTGTGCTATGGAGATTTGCTGATGACCTTGCTGCAGCAGGTGCGTCCATACGAGAAAGAGGAGGGCGCTACACAGCGGTGCTATGATGCATGGGAGCAAAGACTGGTAGAGGAAATTGAAGCAGGAAGGAAGCTTTCCAGAAGGACAAGAAAAGAAAGATATCAGGAGATTGTGGCAAGCTTTTCTCAAATTGAAAGGCAGCGATATGCGGGGACTGTAGATACGAAAAATACCAAGGGTGAGGCTCCAGGGAAGACCAAAGTGGGAATCACCGGCGAAATCTATATCAAGTTTTCTAAAATAGGAAATGACAATTTAGAACAGTTTCTACAACAGAACAATTGTGATTACCGCATGGGCGGATTTGTCAATTATGTGATATACCTTGTGGATAGTGAAAAGGAGAATCGGCGTCTGCAAGGTGCTTCTCCAGTGGTGCTAAAGGTAATAGATACGCTTTTGGATTATTTGAAGAAACTGCAGCAGGATATTAACGGAGCTTTAACGGAAGGCGGCTTTTTATCAGATGCGTCTTTTTCAGAATTAGAGAAGCTTGCAGAACCAATTATTGCAAAGGGATGCAATACAGGAGACGGGTGGCTTATTGCCGGAGAAGTGGCAGATTTAATTCGGCAGGGCTATGACCACATTCTCATAGTCCATCCATTTGGATGCTTGGTGAGCCATATCTGTGAGCGTGGAGTATTAAAGAAACTCCATGAGGCTTATCCGCACGTGAATATTCAAACCATTGAATATGATTACGATGCGACAAAGGCGCTTAGAGAGAGCAGGATATTACTTGGAATCAGTGATTATAATTAAATGATGGAAGCTGTATGAATAATGAATTTTACCCAAAATTATATGTGCTTCCGGCAGTCCGAGTAAAGATTGAAATACCATCAAGTGGGACTTATCGTATTTTTGTTAAGGAAAGTTATATGTTTTAATAAAAGAATAGAATGAAAAAGGCGTGTTGTATGCAGCATTCATGTAGTGCATATGACACGCCTTTTCAATATTCAGTTACAGTTCTTTTACCACAAAATTGTTAACATAGTCATCACCAAACATATAGATGTAGTTATCAATAATAACAGCACGTTTATTAGCATTGTTACCGCTAAGGTCTACTTTGATATATTCGAATAAGTTGTATCCGTCAAACTGTAAGAGAACGTAATAGTTGTTATATCCAGAATATTCGTCATAAGCGCCATACCCTAAGCCAACGCGCAGGTTCTTACGGTCGATGAGGTAGGATTTGTATTCTGTAGAGAAATTACAATTGAAAACCTCGTATGCACATACGGATTCCACGCCGGTTTCGGTTTCCTGATACATCTCAATTTTGAGAGTGTCAGAGGAATCACCATATCCAATACCAAGCAGATAGTCCCCAAAGTTTACAAGAGAGGAAGAGTAACCTTCAATATCACCTGTATCCTTGTAGGTAATGTTATTTAAATCTGACAGATCGAAGTAGAATACCGGGTCTGTCATTGTGATTACAACTGCAGTACATACATATGCATAATTTCCATCAAATCGAACAGATTCTACAGTTTCTCCGGCTGGGGCGAAGCCTTCTACAGAAGCAACAACCTCCCAGGTGTCTAAATCAATACAGTAAAGACTTGCATTGGTTGTAGAGCTGTAGTTCACTATCCAGGAAGAAGCATAATCCCCACGCTCTTCGATATGCTCAATATATGCGTCAGTATTAGTAGTGGTAACGACACGAAGGATTCCATTATATTCGTCCAAATAATATTGGTTTTCAATAGATCCCGCAACAGAGGTACTTCCGACATAGGATAATTCCTCTCCGCTGTAACTAAGGGCAGAGATTTCAGTCATCCTTTCTACATGTGTGATTCCTTCATTATCTACGTATTTGTCTGTGTAGGTACGGGTTGCATATACGTTGTCAGCAGATACATATACCTCGTCCGAATAAGAGAGGAAAGCACCGGTTGATTTTTCCTCTAAGGTAGTTCCGTCAAGCTTACAGATAACGGTATAATTTGTAGTAGTAAGTGTATCCGGAGAAACAATGTTTTCGGCTTCGATACATTTCATATTTTCAGGGGTGCCATATTGAGGAACAAAAGTGGTTTCGTCTGCAAAATCAATCTTATGCCAATTGGCATTATAATGTGCCATAACGAGCAGTTCATCATTAACCATACGAGCGGATAAGTATTCGCCGGTTAAGTAGCTGCGCTGTCTCTCTGTAATTTTTGCAGGGTCGCTTACATCCAGGCTAATGAGTACTACATTGGCAGATGTGGTGTCATTATTATAAGCAGAAGAGACGAGAGTGATGGTTTCGCAATCAGAAGATAAGAACATCTCCCAGCCTTCTCCATAGGCACCAATCTTATAACCATCTGTATCTGTAATTTCAAAGCTGCCTACTTCCTTAGAATCTGCACCAGCGATGGAGTATACAGACAGATTTCCGTTTCGCAGGTAGTAAATATACTTGTCACTTCGTTTGATAATATCACTTTCAATAACACCGGCTACCTGATTATCGGTGACTTCTTCGTACCTTTCACCATCTGGAGAATCTGTAGTTGCCCCGGAGTTGACTTGAGTGGAAAGCTCCATTTCATCTTCTACAGACTGTTCGGGTGCAAAGTCGGCATCAACACCATTTGTCATACCTCCTACGGCATCCTTAATACTGCCCTTGAGGCCATCTAAAACATATTCCTCAAAGGCGTTGTTATATACCGGTGCCTGGTAGGTTAAAACATTAATTTTTTTAATAATAGAATAATAGTCGCTGGCAGCATATTGTTCCATGCTTGGTGGAGTGGTGTCATATGGGGTGAATAGTGTGATACCACTGAGTAACAGTGCAAGACTAAGTACACTGCCAACCGCTATACGAATAGTATTTCTTTTTTTACGCTGTACCTTGGCTTTGTCAAGAATGCTAACAGTACGCTCACTATAAGTCTTCATGCGTAATTCCCTCCTCTGATAAAATTATCTTCAAGATGGCCTTCGCACGTGCAAGAAGATTATATACCTGCTTTGTACTTTTTTTCATGATACGGCATACTTCTTCCGTGGTTAAGCCTTCAAAATAGCTTAAGTAGAGTACCTCACGATACTGAGGCGGCAACGACTGCATACACACATAGATGATTTGATTGCGCTCCTTTTTTATAAAGGCATCCTCAATGTTTTCACTGGAAACCACTTCTTCGATATCTTCAATCGGAAGAACCTTTCCTCGCCGGCGGAGATAGTCTATGGACTTGTTGCGGGCGACCTTGTAGAGGAATGCATGAAAATGCGCAACATCCGTAAAGTGCTTTCGCTTCACAATAAGAGCTGCAATTGTTTCCTCCATGACGTCCTCCGCGGCGGCCGAATCATTTAAGTAACAATATGCATAACGTGTCAGCGAATCACTGTATGTACGGACAAAGTTGTCCAAGGCGTTTTTGTCACCTTTTAGGTATTGATTATAGTCATATAAACCGGTATATGGCATCGTGTTTACCCTCCTTCTACTTTATAAACGCATGAGGTGGATTTTTTACTCACTAAATATTTCCATTTTTTTATTAAAAAATTATTGCCGAAAATGGCTTTCAATTTGTAAAAAGTAAACTTTAAGAAAATGATAAGAAAATTATAACAGAAACCTGCTTGAAAAAACATACCAAGTAGCATATGATGGTTCTAGATATTTTTGAGCAAGGAGAAAACAAGCTATGAGAAGTGTGAAACCGGGCAGAGGACCATCCATGATGAGTGGAGTTTCGTTGATATTTGTGGCGCTATTTGGTGTGTTTTGGACGATTGCAGCAGCAAGCATGGGTGCAGGAATTATGGTACCATTTGGTCTGATTTTTATTTGTTTTGCATTGGTAGGAGCAGTCTATAATTTTAAGAATGCAACGAGCAAGAATCGCTATTCTTCATTTGATATTACGGATGGAAACGAGGAACCGGACCCATTGAATCAACGCTATGGAAACCAAAGCTACAATCAATATGATTATAATCAGCCGGATTATCATCAGGGATATGATAGCTACAGTCGTCCGGAAGCGGATTCAGACAGTGAGTTTTGTCCGTATTGTGGAAATCCGGTTGAGGGGGATTATAGATTCTGTAATAAATGTGGCAAGGAGCTGCCATAGGCATATGGGCAGGAGATATATAGACAGATAAGAGTAAGAGGGTGGAATAGAGCGTTATTCTACCCTTATTTCTTGTATTGGAGTAGGATTTGAGATTCGAGAATTTGAGAAAATTTGAAAAAATTTACAGAAAAAATGAACCAAATGAAAAACTGGTTCGTATATGAGTATGTAACAAGAGAAAGCTTGTTAAAAAGAATTGCTATAGCAGTAAAGAGGGAATATGGAAGAAAAGATTAAAGTCTTTGGCCCGAGGTTGTTTGGACTATGCATGACCTTGTGTAAGAATACACATGATGCGTGGGACTTGTATCAGGAAACTTGGCTGAGGGCATATGAACGACAATATCAATATGAAGCTTCCAGACCGTACGAGGCGTGGCTTACGACGATATGTGTCAATCGCTACCGGGATTGTATGAGGAGGAAGAAGCTGGCTCCGTTCTTTGATATGTTTTCCACTACCGAGGAGAAGGATATGGCGATTGCCCAGATTCCAACGGTAGAAAAGGAAGATTATAGTGAAGTGCGGGAGGCAGTGGACCAGCTACCGGAGAAATTCAGAGAGGCGGTAATATTGTTCTATTTTGAGGATATGGACATCAAACGCACGGCTGAGATAATGGGAATTCCGGAAGGAACTGCAAAAACACGCCTGATGAAGGCAAGAAGTATGTTAAAGGAGGTATTGCAGGATGAATGGCATTTATGATTTTGAAAAATATAGAACTCCACATCTGGATATGGAAATGCTGATGGAACGAAAAGCAAAGAAGCGTGAAAAACAGATGCTTGTTTTATCCTGCGTGGTAGTGGTTATTATGGCGGCAGTGTCCGTAATGATTTTGGCTACGACAGCCCTGATAGATGAAGGCGTGTTTGCTGTTTTAATGATAGCATTTGCGCTGTATGTTATTTTGGGAGCAGCCTGTATCGGTAAGATTATGAAGAAAAGAGAGGAAGAATTATGGCAGCAGTTAGTATAGTTGTTTTACCTATTTTTTTATTGTGTTTATTTGCAACAGTTTTTGTTGCAGTGTTTGTGTATAAGGATGCACAGAAGAGGGATATGAATGCCATTGGTTGGACGTTAATAGTTGTTTTGGTTCCATTATTTTTGGGGCTCATTATATATCTGCTTTGTAGAAAACCACTCATGAACCTGCAGTGCCCAAAATGTGGCGCAGGAGTGACACAGTATGATAAGACCTGTCCACAGTGTGGCAATACCTTTGTGACACAGTGCCCGGAATGTGATTTTCCGGTACAGAGGGGATGGAGTGCCTGCCCAAGCTGTGGCAATAAGCTGCCGGAGGATTATGGTCAGCCAGTTAGAAGCTATAGAAAAGACAATGGCATCTGGATATTAATGATTGTAGTTGTACTTGTGTTACTTGCATTTTTCCTCGCGACATTTTCAATTTTTCGAATTAATAGCAGTGGATCAAGCTTTGAAGAAGGCTTTGGTTATGGCGGGTTTGAAGGTATGTACAATATTACTGCAGAGGATATGGCAGATAACGCAACAATTGCAGAGTGGCTTGCAGCTTGTGATGAGGCGAAGGATGCACATGTGTTGTTATCTAAGGCAAGTGATACCTGTTTGATATATCTTCCGGGGCAGAACACCTTACTTGAGAGCAATGTAACCACTGAGTATAGTGGTAGTGGAAATGTTTATATATCTGTTTATGTGAATACCACAGAATACGAGGATAGATATGATTATGACTTTTTCTTGTATGAGATAGCGTTAACAGAGGAAGCAAATGTAAGAGTTGAAGTTTATATCAATGATAGAATCTGTGACTCAACACTCACAGTGACAGACAAAGATATTAGTTGGGAAAGCTGGGGAGGTCAGTAGGATGAATAATAATGCATTTAAAGTAATGCTGGTGATTCTAATTGTGATTTGCTTGTTTCAGGGCTGTGGAATAGCAAACATGACTGAGCAGTTAGAAGGCTTGGAAGAATATATTGATAATCTTGAATCGGATATCAAATCTTTAGAAAATCGAATAGTAAATTTAGAGGCAGGTTTAGAGCAGGACAACATGATTATGGATGTGTCCTATGGAATCGAGGGCCTGGATTGGGAAAATGGAAAGATTAATGTGGAATTTGTCATTCATTTAAGAGAGGCTTATGAGAATTCAAAGCTGGTGATTGGAAACGGATATGGAACCTATGAATTTACACGCTCCGGAAATCAGTTTGTTGGAACGGTTGAGTATCCGATGAATAGCGAATCTTATGAAACGATTGCATACCAGTATAACGGAGATGTTTTGGTGGATAGTGAAGCGATTGAATGGATTGGCGCAGGATACTTAATGGGCAAATATGTTATTTGCGAATTTGATGGGCTGACATCTTATGGAAATGGTAAATTAACTCTTGCCGGAGTGATAGATTATTATATAAATCTGGAAGAGCAGGTTACATCTGCAAAAGTGGTATTTAAAGATGAAGAAATCATATTAGAGGATTTTGTTCAGGGACAGCAGGAGATTAACTGGTCAAAAGAGGTAGAAGCTGCTGAAGGCAAGGAAGGGCAGATAGATATGAAGTATTTATGCCTTGAGATAACTACCGAGTCTGGTATGGTTTACCGTGCATATCCATATTTGTCTGCGCTTGAAAATTATAAGGTCAATATCGATGAAGAATATATAATGACAGCATATCAGGAAAATGCATTGGTTGTAACTACGCCTGCAGGTGCAACCTATGAAATGATTATTGGAGAATAATGGAAAGCGTGTGCGCAAGGAATAATCATTGCGTGCGCGCTTTTTTTGCTATATATGAAAGAAACAAGTTGTCTACATGACCTTACAAGTGTTACAATATACTTTAGTATTTAGCATAAACAGAATTTAAGGAGGAAATTATGCGAAAAGGTTTTAAGGTTTTATGTTCAGCAATGTTGGCATTTGTGCTAATGCTTGGTGTAACACCGGTTATGGCAGCAGAGGATGCTGTATCCGTTGAAGTTACTACGGATAAAGAAGCATATGATGCCGGAGAAAAAGTAAACTTAACAGTTACAGTAACCAACAATGCAGAGGAAGAAGTAACAGATGTGAATGTGCGTGTAAATTGGCCGGAAGGTTATACATATGCAAATTCAGAAGATAAGGTTTTGGTAGTTGATACACTTGCGGCAGGAGAAAATAAGCTTATTGAAGTTGTCGGTAAGGAAAAAGGCGGCTCACCTCTTATGATTATTCTTGTTGTGCTGGTTGTGGTTTTGGTTCTTGCGGCAGTTCTTGTTCTTCTTAAGAAAAATGGTAAAAAAGGCAAAACAGCAGCAACAGCAGCAACGCTGGTACTTGCAATGCTTATCACCATGATGCCGTCTATGACAGCAGATGCGGGTGAGATACAGAATGTTGAGAAGGTAGTAACCATCGATGGACAGGAAGTGTCAATTGGAGTAAAGGTTACTTACAGCCAGTTCTATATGGAAAGAATATCCCGTGTATCTGTACATGACCCAAGTGTTGTATATGATCCGGAAAGCGACATGTACTATATTTTTGGCTCTCATATGGCATGGGCAAAATCAGAGGATCTGATTAACTGGAAAGTGTTTAAAAACAATATTAATACGGAATTTAGAACTCTTTTTGCAAATGAGATTAATTGGTCTAAGCATGGCGAAAAGGGTGGTTCTACCTATGACCCATCCGGTAATATGTGGGCTCCGGATGTGGTTTACAATGAGGAAATGGGCAAATGGACCATGTATATGAGTGTCAATGGTGATTATTGGTATTCATCTATTGTTCTTCTTACAGCAGACAGTCTGGATGGAGATTGGACTTATGTAGGACCTGTAGTATATTCCGGATTTACAAGCAAGGAAGAAGCAGCAGAGACGGATTTCTATGATGTATATACGGGAGATGATTTCCCGGAACGTTATAATAAGACGAGTGGAACAAATCATTCCTATGGTTTAAATGCCATCGACCCATGCGTATTCTATGATGCAGAGGGACGCCTTTGGATGGTATATGG
>CAYMYV010000013.1:0-18806 GCA_964394775.1 uncultured Lachnobacterium sp.
CTGTAGCAAAGAAGGCTGGTTTCGAGCAGATTGCAGCATTATTCTTACAGACAGCGGAGAACGAAAAGGAGCACGCGAAGCTTTGGTTCAAAGCACTTGGTGAGCTTGGAGATACACCTGCAAACTTACTCCACGCAGCAGAAGGTGAGAATGCTGAATGGACAGATATGTATGAAAGAATGGCTAAGGATGCAGAAGAAGAGGGATTCACGGAGCTTGCAGCACAGTTTAGAGGCGTAGCAGCAATCGAGAAAATGCATGAAGAGAGATATCGTGCATTGCTTCACAATGTGGAAGCTATGGAAGTATTCAAAAAGAGCGGTGTAACCATGTGGGAATGCCGCAACTGCGGACACGTAGTGGTAGGTCTTGAAGCACCTGCGGTATGTCCGGTATGTAAACATCCACAGGCATATTTTGAAGTTAGAAAAGAAAATTACTAAAATATACACCGGCAGCCATCAGGCTGCCGGCGTATTTACATGGGAGAAAAAGATGCGTAGAAAGAGTAGTGTTTTTTGGTTAGTGCTGGTGGCGGGTTTGCTGTTGACAAGCTGTGGAGATGCTGCCGGTGTGGGAAGCGAAAGCGGAAAGGATTCACAAATTGAGGATTTCCTGTTTGGCTGCGATGTTTCAACATTAATCGCACAGGAAAACAGCGGAGTTGTATATTACAATGAAGCAGGTGAAGTACAGGATCCACTTTTAACCTTGGCAGAAAACGGTGTGAATATGGTTCGTGTGCGTGTATGGAATGACCCATATGACGAGAATGGAAATGGTTATGGTGGGGGTAACTGTGATACTGCCAATGCCATTGCAATTGGAACACGTGCAACTGCATACAATATGCAATGCTTTATTAATTACCACTTTTCAGACTTCTGGTCTGACCCATCAAAGCAGATGTGTCCAAAGGCGTGGGTTGGCATGACGATAGAAGAAAAGACAGCTGCTATCTATGATTATACCAAGGAATCCTTGGGAGAAATCTTACAGGCCGGTGTCAATGTAACCATGGTTCAGCTGGGAAATGAAATCACCTCCGGAATGTCAGGGGAAACCGACTGGGCTAATATTACTGCGTTAATCAAGAGTGCAGGAAAGGCAGTGCGTGAGCTGTCGGCAGAATATGATAAGGACATTCAGATTGTGGTTCATTTTACCAATCCGGAAAAGGGCAGATACTCTACATATGCAAAAACCTTAGATGCTTATGATGTGGATTATGATATTTTTGCATCCTCATATTATTCATTCTGGCATGGAACCTTGGATAATCTGAAGAAGGTACTAAAGGATGTAGCAGATACCTATGATAAGAAGGTTATGGTAGCAGAAATCTCATATGCATATACTCTGGAAGATTTAGATGGACACAAGAATACTATTTATGAAGGTGCGTGGGGGGAATTTGATTATGATATCTCTGTACAGGGACAGATAGCTGCAGTTACAGATTGTGTGAATGCATTGGCTGAATTAGGCGAAGCTGCAATTGGTATCTGTTATTGGGAACCGGCATGGATTCCGGTACCGGAGAGTAGTGATATGACACGCTCTAAGATATGGGAAGCATATGGCTCAGGCTGGGCATCAAGCTTCGCATCCGGCTATGACCCAAACGATGCGGGTGTATACTATGGTGGTTCCGCATGGGATAATCAGGCGTTGTTTGATAAGGATGGATATCCATTGGAATCTATCAAAATGTTTCAGATGATGAGAGAGTAAACAGATAAATATAAGAGAGCTATTGAGGAAAAATGGGCTTCAATAGTTCTCTTTTTTGTTCAAAAATGTGTTAATTGTACATATAATTAGTTAATTAGTTTAATTAAACTAAATTAAATTGAATAAGCCCGAAAGTAAGTTTTGACTAACAAAAATTGATGGTGCAATATGCACAAAAAAAAGTAGATGAAATTGTAGAATTAGATGAAAACACCAAAGGAAATTAATTAAAGGTTGAAAAAATACTTAAATTAGCTTATTATTAACTTAAATATTAGTAGTGAAAAGTGCACAACTATGTATACATGAGGTGGGATATGAAAAAAAGGTTATTAGCAATGCTTTTGGTGGCAGCATCCGTAGTTACTTTAGTAGGATGTACACCAACAGAAACCACGGAAAAGGGCAATACACAGGAGTCTGAGACAGAAACGGAAAAGGAAGAATTCGTTCCGGTGATTGTAAAGCGATACGAGGCAGAGAATGCTACTTTACAGGGTGGCCTCAAGGTGAGCACCTCCAAAACCGGATATGGTGGAACCGGATACGTAGAGGGCTTTGCAACAGAAGAAGACATTTGTGTGTTTAATATTGAAATTGCAGAAACAAACTTTTATGATTTGAACTTTGTAAGTTCCAGTGGCGGTGGCTATAAGGAGAACTTTGTTGTTGTAGATGGACAACAATTGGGTACGATTAGTGTAGAAAGCAATAGATTTACAGATTCCATTTTAAAGAGAGTGTATCTCGAAGCCGGAACACATGAAGTTAAAGTTACAATATCATGGGGATGGATACTTTTGGATAAGCTTGAAATACTTACAACGGAACCAATCAGTGAATCAATGTATAAGGTATCTGCGAAGCTGTGTAATGAGAACGCGACTGAAGAAACAAAGCGTCTGATGAGTTATCTGGCAGATAATTACGGAACAAATATTCTTTCCGGACAGAATTGTGATACCGGACAATTTGGAAAAGAATTTGCCATTATTAAAAAGGAAACAGGTAAGTTTCCGGCAGTCCTTGGCTTGGATTTTATAGAATATTCTCCATCAAGAGTAGAGAATGGCAGCTCCTCAAATGCGACGCAGCTTGCAATTAATTTCTGGGAGAATGGTGGAATCGTTACCTTCTGCTGGCATTGGAATGCTCCATCCAAGTATTTGACCGGCCAGTGGTATTCGGGCTTCTATGACGAATATACCAACATCAATCTTGCGAAGATTATGAATGGTGAAGACCAGGAGGGATATGACCTTCTTATGGAAGATATTGATGCAATTGCGCAGCAACTGCTTATTTTGCAGGAGGCCAAAGTTCCAATTCTTTGGAGACCGTTACATGAAGCCAGTGGTGGCTGGTTCTGGTGGGGTGCCAATGGCGCAGAGGCATACAAACAGTTATATATCCTTCTATATGAGAAGTTGACAAATGAATACAAAATAAACAATCTCATTTGGCTGTGGAATGGACAGGATGCAGAGTGGTATCCGGGTGATGAATATGTAGATATCATCGGAGAAGATATTTACCCGGGTGAAAAGGTATACACCTCTCAAGTAAACAAGTATCTTGAAGCCGTAGACTACACAAGCGCTAAGAAGATGGTGGTCCTGTCAGAAAACGGATGTTTATTTGACCCGGATTTGGCAATCCGTGATGGTGCAATGTGGGGCTTCTGGTGTACCTGGGGTGGTGAGTTCGTTGCAAAAAATACAGCAATTCACTCATACAGTGAGCAATATACAGAGCTCGAGCAATTGAAGAAGGTTTATGAGCATGAAAATGTTATTACTTTAGATGAGCTTCCGGATTTGAAGAGCTATCCAATTCGTGATGAGTTGAAATGAAAGGAATAACGGGTTTGAAGGATTTGTTTGCACATGATGGAAAACTAGTGGGAATTGTACAGAAGATAGGAGAAGTAATCTTGTTAAACCTGGTATTTCTCCTGACCTGCATTCCGATTATTACAATAGGCTCTGCCTGTACTTCCTTTTATTACGCAATGATTAAAAGTGTAAGAAGAGAGCATGGAAGCCCTGTTGTAGAGTATTTTTCTTCCTTTAAAAGGACGTTAAAAAAAGGCATAGGAATTACCGCATTCACAATCGTTTGGCTGTTTGGCTTGTATTATGGGCTGACCGTGGCAGGAGACAATGCAAGTATTACAATTTCCTCGATATATGGAGTGATTCTTGCGGTAACGGTAGGAATGCTGATATATGTTTTTCCTGTTTTTTCGAGATTTGAAATGAAAGTAAGCGGAATCATGAAGATGTCCTTTGTGATGTGTATCCGGCATCTGCCGGTTACACTGCTGGTGGCGGCAGGAAGTGCATTGCTTGGCTGGTTGTTAATCTACATAGTTCCTATCCCGTGTATACTGATTCTTCCGGGGTTCTGGTGTTTGCTTGTGACATTTCCAATGGAATGGGTGTTGCAGAAATACATGCCTCAGTCGGAGGATGAAGATGCTTGGTATTATGGAAAAAGGAAAGGGGTAAAAGATGAGAAATAATGTTTGGCGAAAAAGAATAATCCCATCTCTTTTGGTTGTATCTATGGCAGCTGCCACTCTGGCAGATGTTGTCGTAAATATATATGGTAAGACAGATTTAAGTATGGAGGACTACAATGATATCTTAAGTACTTATTCTATCGATGATTCGATTTTGGGTTATACAGATTATGTAAAGCAGTTTGACAGTGTATATCCGGACGAAGAGATTGAGGTGTTGGCTTCGGATTATGTTCGTTATGAAGAGGATGATGTGGCTGTTACACCTGAAATTTATGCCGATTATGAAGGACAGACAGGAAACAGCGTATATACATCAGAGAATTCATTGATTGAATTAGAGGTTACGGTAGACAAGGAAGGTTTTTATAACTTGTCCTTTGAATATTACCCAATAGAGGGTAAAAACTCTGAAATCGAAAGAAGTATTTTTATTGACGGGGAGCTCCCATTTCAAGAATTCTCATTGATTGCATTCCAGCGTATTTGGCAGTTTGATGTTGAGTCAACCATAGATGAGAACGGTCAGTTAGATTATGTTTGGGAAAAGGATAATCAGGGAAATGATAACCGTCCAAGCATGGTGGAGGCACCGGAATGGATAGAGAGCTTTGCATATGATAGTGATGGATATGTAACCTCTCCTTTGTCTGTGTATCTGACAAAAGGAACACATACCATTACACTCGTTGCGTTACGTGAACCAATGCTGCTTCACGGCATTACATTAAAAAATGCTGAAGATACAAAATCCTATGAAGAAGTGAAATCGGAATGGGATGCAAGCGGCGCAACAAATACGAATGGACAGATAATCTGTATTGAGGGCGAAAATGCATCTCGTACTTCTTCACAGATGCTATATCCTATACAGGATCAATCCTCTCCTTCTATTTCCCCATCCAGCCCAAAGGAGTTGCTGAACAATTCGATTGGAGGCAATTCCTGGAGACTGGTAGGACAGTGGATAGAATGGGAATTTGATGTAGCAGAAACAGGATACTATAACATTTCCATGTATGATTGTCAGAATCAGGTGCGTGGTATTTATGTATCAAGAAAAATCACAATTGATGGCGAGGTTCCGTTTAAGGAAATGGAGGCTTATGGCTTTGAATATAGCCAGACATGGAGAGAGGATACCTTGTCTGATGCAAGCGGTAAGCCATATTCCTTCTATCTGGAAGAAGGACATCACGTAATCCGTATGGAAGTAGTATTGGGTGATTTTTCTAATTTGATTAGTGAAGTACAGGATTGTGTATCAGAATTAAATGACATCTACCGAGATGTTATCAAAATCACAGGTGTTTCTCCTGATACCTATCGTGATTATCAGATTGACAGTACACTTCCGGAGCTTAATTCGGAATTGGTAGCAGTAAAAGAAAAGCTGGATGCAGTAATCGTAGAGATGAAGGCACTTGCAGGAAATAACTCAGATAAGCTCAGCGTGCTTCTTACCATGAGCGATCAGCTGGAGGATTTGATTAAAGACGGTGAATATTTTGTACGAGTGCTCAGCGCATACAAGATTAACGTACGTGCGCTTGGTAACTGGATTAGCCAGGTGACCGCGCAGCCACTTGCAATTGACCGTATTTTTATTACATCAGCAGATACAGAAACGAAATATGAGAATACATCCATTTTTTCACGTATCGCTTATGAGATTCAGCGTTTGTACTATTCCTTTATCATCGATTACAACCAGATTGGTAACGTTGCGGATTCTGATGATGAAGACCAGACAACCATTACTCTTTGGATTGGCTCCGGACGTGACCAGGCAAATGTAATCAAGTCTATGATAGATGCAACATTTACCAATGAAAAGGGGATTAATGTAAACGTACAGCTGGTAGATATGTCTACACTTCTTCGTGCAGAGCTTGCAGGAGAGGGACCGGACGTGGCAATTCAGGTTGCTAATACCAGTGGCCTGGCAGGTGCGGTATTAAATACAGGTAATGATACTCCGGTAAACTATGGTGTTCGTAATGCGGTTTTAGATTTGACACAGTTTGATGATTTGGATGAAGTGTTAGGCCGCTTCTCAGAAGCGTCCGTAGTGCCATTTAGCTTTGACGGAGCAGTATATGGACTTCCGGAAACAACTACATTCCCGGTTATGTTCTATCGTACGGATATACTGGCAGAGCTTGGACTTGAGGTTCCGGAAACATGGGATGATGTAAAGGTTGCAATGGCAGTTCTGGCAAAGAATCAGATGGAATTTGGTATGCTGCCAAGTGAGCAGATATTTGCAATGCTTCTGTACCAGAATGGAGGTTCCTACTATACCGAAGGCGGTATGGCATCTGCACTTGATTCCGAAGAGGGAATTAATTCATTCAAGGAATATTGTGAATATTATACAGACTATAAGCTGGATATGGCTACCAGTGTGGAAGAACGCTTCCGTACGGGTGAATGTCCGCTTATTATTGCAGACTATACATTCTATAACACCTTGGCGGTATCCGCACCGGATATTGAAGGCTTATGGAATTTTACAGTAGTTCCGGGAACAACACAAGAGGACGGAACTGTTGACCACAGCACAGGCTGTACGGGTCTTGCAAGCATTATTATGGCAAATACAGAGGAACCGGAGGCTTGCTGGGAATTCTTAAAATGGTGGACCTCCGCAGAGGTTCAGACACAGTACGGACGCGAGATGGAAAGTCTTATGGGCTCCGCAGCTCGTGTACCAACTGCAAACCTGGAGGCGTTTTCTAATATGGCTTGGCCGGTAAACCAGTACAAAGCTCTCTCAGAGTCCTTTGAATGGATAAAGGGTATCCCACAGGTGCCGGGTGGTTATTACACATGGCGAAATGTAAATAATGCGTTCTATACGGTTACAAATGAAACAGACGTTGCTTCTCCTCGAGAAGAGCTTATGGACCAGATTATTTACATCAATGCAGAAATCAATTATAAACGTGCAGAATTAGGCTTGCCATTGGCAGAAGACTAGGAAGGGAAGAGATTATGAAAAAGAGTATGTTTTATAAAATTAAAAAAAATCGTGCTTCCTATATTATGTTGGCACCATACTTCATTTTGTTCTTCTTATTTACCGTTTTGCCAGTCGTAATATCCATTGGCTTGAGCTTTACATATTACAACATGCTGGAGCCACCAACGTTTATTGGTTGGGATAATTACATTAAGCTGTTTTTGGAGGATGAAATCTTCTTAAAGTCATTAAGTAACACCTTGATTTTTGCAGTAATTACCGGACCAATCAGTTATATATTATGCTTGCTCTTTGCATGGATTATCAATGAATTTACCGGAAAGCTTCGTTCCTTCCTGACATTGATTTTCTATGCACCAAGTATTTGCGGTAACGCTTATGTAGTATGGAGCCTGATTCTTTCAGGTGACAGATACGGATATTTAAATGGTATTTTACTTAAGCTTGGTATTTTAGACGAAGCACAGCTGTGGATGCAGACTGAAAAATACGTTCTGCCATTACTGATTGTTGTACAGCTGTGGCTTTCCTTAGGAACCGGTTTCCTTTCATTTATCGCCGGCTTACAGACTGTAGATAAGAACCTCTACGAAGCAGCTGCATTAGATGGTGTAAAAAACCGTTGGCAGGAGCTTTGGTATGTTACTTTACCGGCTATGAAACCACAGCTGATGTTCGGCGCCGTAATGCAGATTACACAGTCATTTGCAGTTGCTGATATTTCAATTCAGTTAGCTGGTAACCCTTCTGTTAACTACGCGGGTAGTACCGTTGTAACACATCTTTTGGACTATGGTTCAACAAGATTTGATATGGGTTATGCCTCTGCGATTGCAACCGTATTATTTGTGCTCATGGTAGGCACCAATAAGCTGGTACAGAAATTGTTAAGGAGGGTTGGCGAGTAATGAAGAAGTTTAAAGCTAAACGTGGAAAAAGAAAACTGAACCGTTCAAGGGCAGGAAACAGCGTCCTGTTTACAATCATGTTCATTTGTGGGATTTTCATGGCATTACCGCTGGTTATGATTATTAATAACGCGTTAAAGCCATTGGATGAGCTTTTCCAGTACCCACCAAAGATTTTTGTAAGAAACCCAACCCTGGAAAACTTCACGGATTTATTCACTCTTATGAATAATACGTGGGTTCCATTTTCCAGATACATTTTAAATACAATCATCATTACAGGCGGCGGTATGATAGGACACGTAATCTGTGCTTCCTTAGCAGCGTATCCGCTTGCAAAGCATTCGTTCCCGGGAAAGAAAATTCTGTTCCAGATGGTTGTATTATCCATGATGTTCTCATGGACAGTAACGCAGATTCCGCAGTATGTGATTATCAGCTGGTTAGGCATCAACAATACATATGCAGCAGTAATTCTACCGGCATTTTCATTTGGTATGGGTCTGTATTTGATGAAACAGTTTATGGAGCAGCTGCCAGACTCTTTGATGGAATCTGCCAGACTGGATGGTGCTTCCGAATGGAGAATCTTCTGGTCCATCGTAATGCCAAACGTAAAACCTGCCTGGTTAACACTTGCGATTTTCCAGTTCCAGCAGATGTGGGGCAATACCGGCAGCTTATTCCTTCGTGACGAAGAACTAAAGCCTTTGCAGTATGCCCTGCAGCAGATTACAGCGGGTGGTGCGGCAAGAGCCGGAGCAGCAGCAGCGGTAACCTTCGTTATTGCAGCAGTTCCAATTATATTCTTCCTGATTTGTCAGAATAATGTCTTAGAGACTATGACGACATCAGGTATGAAGGAATAAAAAGGAGGCGTGTATGAAGAAAATGAATATTTTAAAAAGAATAATCGCCTCTTTATTTGTAGCAATACTTATGGTTGGAGTGACAGGAGAAGCCTTTTTGGCAGAGGAAATTCCATACGATACCTATAACTACAATTATCGTGAATATGTAGTATATACACCTGCAGCATATGTCCCTGCTGGAAGCGTAACAGGACAGTCTGTTGGTACAACAGATTTTCTGGAGCCACAGGATATGTGCGTGGGAAATGAAGGGTATGTATATGTTGCAGATACTAAAAACAACAGGATTGTTGTGTTAAATGAGAATATGACAGGCGTGATTCGAATCATTGACAGCTTTGTCAATGCTGATGGAGCAGATGATTCCTTTAATCAGCCTTATGGGGTATGTGTATCAGAAAACAATCAGCTCTATATTGCAGATTCCAACAATAAGAGAATTGTAGTGCTCACCCCGGAGGGTGAATTTGTAAAAATCGTAGATAATCCGCAATCCAAGATTTTGGAGGAGAATTTTGACTTTGTTCCACTTAAGGTTTCTGTAGACTATGCAGACCGTGTCTATGTTATTGCGAAGAATGCGTTTGAGGGTATTCTTGTATTTGATAGTAATGGGCAGTTTACCGGATATTTTGGAACAATCGAAGTAAAGATTACTCTTTGGGAGAAATTCTGGAAGCGTCTTGCAAGTAAGGAAGAGCGCGCAAAGCAGCAGCTTTACATTCCAACAGAATTTACAGGAATTGATGTAGACGAGGATGGCTTCGTATATGCCACAAATATTGATTCCGAGGGAATCCAGGGAGTACGTAGATTAAACCCTAAGGGAGAAGACGTTATCCAAAAGGGTGAGAACGAAAACGTAGGTGGAGATTTAAAATACGGCTCATCCGGAACCTATGGCGGACCATCGGAACTTACCGATGTTGTTTACAGAGGGAAAGGAATCTACTCAGTATTAGACAGAAAACGTGGAAGAATTTTTACCTACGATAAGGAAGGAAACTTATTGTATATCTTTGGCGGACTTGGAAGCCAGGAGGGTACATTCAATACACCGGTTGCGATAGAAGAGATTAATGGTCAGCTGGTGGTATTAGATGCCTATCGTGGAACCATCATCAAATTTGATGTAACAGAATATGGTTCACTTATTAATGATGCTGTTGGCCTCCGCTATGATGGTGATGAAACACTCGCGATTGAAAAATGGAAGGCAGTTCTCAAATTAGATGAGAATAATGAGCTTGCAAACGTGGGCCTTGGAAAAGCTTATTTGTCATCAGGTGATTATGAGCTTGCCATGAAGCACCTAAAGCTGGGAATGAATGTAAAATATTATTCCATTGCATGGAAGAGATATCGAAACGAATTCTTGACAGAAAATTTGGGTTATATCCTTACCGGAGTCTTAGTATTGATTCTTGGATTGCAGGTGTTTAAACAAATCAAGAAAAGAGTAAACAAAAAAGGAGGGGCTGCTGTATGAAAGACTTTCTTTCAAGAGAATTATTTTCCAAAGAAAAATGGAAATACGCATTCTACACGGTAGGTCATCCTATGGATGCATATTACGAGATTAGACATCGTAACAGAGGAAGCGTGCCAATCGCAATCGTTTTGGTAATTTTGTTCTCTCTTTCATTTTCTATCAATCGCATATCGGCGAGCTTTGTAGTAAATGAAACAGACCCTCTGGATGTAAACTCCATTACAGAGCTGTTTGCAGTACTTTTATTGTATTTACTGATTTGTGTCGGTAACTGGTCAGTCACCTGTCTTATGGAGGGGGAAGGAAGACTAAAGGATATTGCGATTGCAGTGGGTTATGCAATGATACCAATGATTGTCTGCATGAATATTGCAACAATCTTCAGTCAGTTCGTGACAGAAGATGAAGCTGGCTTTTATTGGTTGATTTTCATGGCTGGCATCGTATATGGAATTATCATGATGATGATGGGAATTATGGTAGTGCATAATTACACATTGGGAAAAACAATCCTAACTGTTTTACTGACATTTGTGGCAATGTTTATCATTATTTTCATTGTATTATTATTAGCAGACCTGGTAGGTCAGGTATATAGCTTCTTTTATAGCATATATCAGGAATTAATCTATAGAATGTAGGAGGACGACAATGCAGAACAAGAAGAAAAAAATAATAGTGCTGTCTGTAGGAATCCTCCTAGCAGTTATCATAGGGCTTGTAGCATATTGGCTGGTTCATTTTTATTTCTTTAATGAGTATAGAGATGTTCTATCTTCTTACGAATATGAAGAAGGCACAGAATATGCTCCTATCAAAGAAAGCACCAGCGATGTGGATGGTATGGAACTGGCAGAAGAAAATGACCTTCTAAAGCTGTATGTCAATACCGAAACAGGTGAGGTTGCAATTTATGATAAGAGAAACGCGCAGATTACCTATTCCAATCCTGTAAATGCAGATGACGATGGTATTGCAAATATTACAAACAAAAATTATTTGAAATCACAGTTAATCGTGGAGTATTTCAATACATCCAGAACACAGGGAACCTTCGATTCCTACAGCTACTGTACAGCTTTAGGACAATTAGAGGTAGAAAAGATTGAAAATGGTATTCGCTTTATTTACCATATTGGTGACCTTAGTAGTAAAACGGGTATTGTTCCACAGTATATTAGTAAGGCTGCCTTAGATGCGGTTATTGCTGCACTTCCGGAGGACGAAGCTAAATTTGTCTCTAAGAAGTTCAAGGAAAGCACAATTGCAGAAGATTATTACGAATTGTTAGAGTCAGCAGCAAGTGGTGCATCTCAGTTACGTAAGCTCAATACATATTTTGGGAACGCAGGCTTTACGGAAGAGGATTATACCCGCGAGATGGAAGGCTCTGGTGTAGAGGGAATTATTCCAATTTCCTTCACGGTTCCATTGGAGTATCGTTTGAACGGGGATGCAGTGGATGTATCGCTTCCAATGAGTGCAGTAGTAGAAAACGGCGGCGGTTCGATTTACCGTATCCAGTTTTTGAGATATTTCGGAGCAGCAGGAATTGACGAAGAAGGATATATGCTCGTTCCAAATGGCTCCGGTTCGCTGATTTACTTTAATAACGGCAAAACCACTGCGGAGAATTATTCAGAGTATATTTATGGAATTGACCCTCTGATGGCAGAGTACACAGTACGTGAAAATACTCAGGATAACACAATGGCATTATATGGCATCTTTAGAGAGAATAGCAGCGTATTTGCCACTGTTGAAGATGGTGCGTCATATGCATATCTGACCGCATCTGTTTCAGGTAAAATCAATGAATACAATTACGTATATCCTACCTTTGTTGTACGTGGTAATGATAAGCTGTCTATGTTTGGAACGACTGGCAACGAAGCAGACATTCCAATCGTAGAGAAAAATTACTATGATGCAAACATTACGGTAAAATACACGATGCTGACAGAAGAGAATGCCGGATATGCCGGTGCAGCTAATTATTATCGACAACGTCTTGTAGAAGCGGGCGTGCTTACCGGGCAGGAGGCTGCTACAGAGGATATCAAGTTCTACTATGATATCTTGGGCGGCGTAGCAATGACAAAATACTTCCTCGGTACACAGTACGATGGAATGTATGTAATGACCTCGTTTGATGAAGCGGGTCAGATTTATCAGGATTTGGTAGATAATGGTATTACAAATCAGGTTATGAACTTCCAGGGATGGATGAATGGCGGTTATTACCATGATGTTGTAAATCAGATTTGGGTACCGCTTAGTATGGGTGGTAAAGGTGGTTTGGAAGATTTAAGTGCATTGCTTTCAGAAAATGGAAGTGTGTTTTATGCAGATACTGCATTCCAGCATGTAACCTATATCAGTGACAGATATCGTGAGGGCGATGAAACCTCCAGATATTATGGCGGTGGTTACATTGCAGAATTTGGTCTTGTAAACCCGGCGACCTTAAGACAGACCTCAGGATTGGGATATGCAGAAAACTATTACTTCCTGTTATCACCGAAATTCCTTGGTCGTTATGTAAACGAATTCGTAGATTCTATGGAAGATTATGAGATTAGCGGAATTTCCCTACGTGATTTGGGAAATGAGCTGCATTCCGATAAGAAGAGAACCAACGTAATCACAAGAGAAGAGGCTCTGGATGTTGTGTTAGATTCTCTTACAAAATTAGAAGGAACAGAGAAGAATATTCTTTTAAATAGTGCAAACGATTATGCATTTGGATATGCAGATGACATTATCAATGTTCCTCTTTCAGCAAACGATTATTTCATCGTTGATGAAACGGTTCCATTCTACGAGATGCTCATTCATGGATATATTGATTATGCAGGAGGTGTAATCAATCTGAGTGATTCGGTTGATGTTGCAGGCACAATCTTAAATTTAATTGAGACAGGTGCATCTCCACACTTCGTATTCACATGGGAAAGCTCAAGTGAAATTAAGAATACTGGTTTAAACAGATACTATGCAACCACATATGAAAACTGGAAAGAGGATGCATTTACTATTTATGAAGAAGTAAATAATGTCCTTAAAAATGTAAATGGAGCAAGCATTATAAATCACGAAATTCTTGAGAACGGTGTGAGAGTAGTTACATACAGTAACGATGTTGTAATTTATGTAAATAATACAGACGCGGATCAGACAGTAGATGGTGTATCCGTTCCTGCAAAAGGTTATGGAATAGGAGGGACAAAATGATGAAGAAAAAAAGCAAGAAATTGTCTCTCGCTAAAAAGAGAAGTATTACAGGTCTTATGTTTATCCTTCCATGGCTGATTGGATTTATGTGCTTTTATGCAAGAAGCTTGTTTATGACAATTCAGTTCTCATTTTCAGAGCTTACCGTTAATCCGGGTGGTGGATATAGCTTGGAATTTGTTGGCTTAGATAACTTTATCTATGCGTTCCGAGTACACGCGTCTTATAAGCAGGTGCTTACCACCTCCATCGGAGATATGTTAATCGACGTACCGTTGATTACCTTCTTTAGCTTATTTGTAGCGCTGATGCTGAATCAGAAGTTTAGGGGAAGAACTTTGGTACGAGCAATCGTATTTCTTCCGGTACTTTTGAACAGTGAAGCGATTATGGATGCGATGGAATTGGCAAGAAGCATGATGAGTGGCGGTCTTTCCAATGCGAGTGCAGAAATGGCAGAGGCTGCTACCGGCGGTGTAAGCATGTCGTATTACATAGCTATGTTTGGCAATCTTGGACTTCCAACAGAGCTTTTGGATTATGTAACGGGAGCAGTAAGCCGAATCAGTGATATTATCAATGCTTCCGGTGTACAGATTGTTATCTTTATCGCAGCATTGCAGTCAATTCCAAGCTCCTTATATGAGGTTTCTAAAATTGAAGGTGCAACTGCATATGAGACATTCTGGAAGATTACCTTCCCAATGGTAATGCCACATATTATCACCTGCGTGGTTTATACCGTTGTGGATAGCTTCGTAAATTCAGAAGTAGTAGAGCTGGCTTATACGACAGCATTTAAGCAGAATAACTATGGATTGAGTTCTGTATTTAGTTTGGTTTCTACATTGATTACCTGTTTGATTCTCGTAATTGTCTGCAGGTTCATTCAGAAACGAACATTCTACTATAACTAAGAAAGGAGAAAATGATGGATAAGTTTAAGAAAAAAGGCAAAGCCTATTTGTTTTCGGCATTTAAACTTGTTGTCTTAATCGGTATATGTTATGTCGTATTAGGACCGGTTTTGGGAATTATCAGTAGCTCATTTTTCTCCAATGCAGATAACTATAATCCGATGGTTTACTTAATTCCGGAGGAGCCAACTCTGGAAAGATATCAAATGGCATATAAGTATCTGGATTATTCCAATACAGTGGTATCATCCCTGCTGTATTCACTGTCTTTGACATTAGTTCAGGTTCTTGTTTGTTCCATGGTAGGTTATGGATTCGCAAGATATGATTTTCCATTGAAAAAGATCTTATTTGGATGCGTCGTTGTCATGATTGTTATTCCTACCCATACAATCATGCTTCCGCTCTATATGACTTTTGCGAAATTCGATATCTTTGGAATTATAGAGTTAATCACGGGATCGTCTGTCAATCTCTTGTCTACACCAATACCAATGTATATTCTTACATTGTTTGGGTGTGGTTTACGTTCGGGACTTTACATTTACATGTTTAACCAGTTCTTCCGCGGACTTCCAAAAGAAATTGAGGAAGCGGCCTATGTGGATGGTGCTGGAACATGGTACACATACTTCCGTATCATGCTTGTAAATGCATTGCCTTCCGTAGTTACCGTAGCGATTTTCTCTATGGTATGGCAGTACAATGACACCTTCTATGCAAAACTGTTTTTGATTAGTGATGACATTGTAATCAGTAAGAAGATTGCTTCCATTGAGGCTTCCATCTCCACATTGGAAAAAATTCTGGACCCAAATATTTTGGAGTTGTATTTGGATGCAGGCATCGTTCTTATCATGATACCAGTCATTTTAATCTATGTTTTACTACAGAAGCAGTTTATTGAAGGTGTTGAGAGAAGTGGTATCGTAGGGTAGAAGCTGCTTCTCATAAATCAACTATATAATAAGGAGGAAGAAAAAGTTGAAAGCAAAAAAAATCTTAGCATTATTACTAGCAGCTGCAATGACATTTAGTCTGGTGGCATGTGGTGATACCGCAGGAAACACAGAAGACTCAGGTACAGGTTCAGAAAGTACCGAAACAGAAAGTGGCAGTACAGAAGACAACACAGAAGGCAATACAAACACAGACCTTGTAACAGGTCCGGTAAGTATCGACTTTGAAGATGGATTGTATGGTTTTGTAGGCGTTGACAAAACAGTTAACCCTGCAGGTGACGATTCCGTTATTGAATTAGCAGATTATAACGGTTCTAAAGCAGTAAAAGTAACTCCACAGGGCAAGGACTCATTTATCAGAATTCAGGTAGATGCTCTTCTTGGCGAAAATATTGCAAACTTAAAAACAATTGATATCGTACTTGGAACAGAAAACCCAGATGGAAAATTCTATTCTACATCAGGTAATATCTATGCATTCGTTGGCGAAAGCAACGCAAAGACATATAGTGCATGGTCTATATACCTTGAAAATTCAAATCCAAAGGTAGTGTCTTATACACTTGCTGATGGAAACGCATTTGTTGAAGGAAACTATATCGTTGTATCATTAGAAGAAGACCCAGGCTATGACAAGGGTGCTACACAGGCAAATTTCTATATTGATGACATCGTATTAAAGGATGCTTCCGGTAATGTTCTTACAGCTGACACAAGTGCAGAAGTTGTAGTAGCAGATACTGGCGCAGACAGATCTAACCTTTGCAACCTTACTGGCGCAGTAAACTTTGAAGGCTTCGCATTAACAGGCGGTGGCTGGGGCCAGAATGGTATAGAAATGACAACAGAAATTTTAGCAGCATTAGTACCGGGCGCAGTTGTTGAGATTGAATTCTCAAGTACAAGCGGTGATCTTTGGATTGTAATGCCGGACGCATCAGTAGGCTGGAGCCGTGTGGGCCAGGGTAATGCCGATGGTAGCGGAAGCGATTCTGCTTACATTAACAATTCTAAGAGTATCTGTCAGATTACCTATGAACAGATTGCAGCTGTATGTGGAGAAGATGTATCTACATGGGGCGCAAGAATGCAGATGGAGGCTTCTGGTGATTGGGAAGTATATTCTGTAAAGGTTGGACAGAAAGCTCCAAATTATGCAGTTGGCAACGCAGTAGAAGCAGAAGGCGCAGCAGTATCAGGTGGCGGCTGGTCACAGGTAGGCTTTGAAATGTCAACAGACTTTGTTGCAGCATTAGTACCAGGTGCAGTAGTAGAAATCGAATTCTCAAGCACATCAAATGATATTTGGATTGTAATGCCGGATGCATCAGTAGGCTGGAGCCGTGTAGGTGTAGGTAATGCTGATGGTAGCGGAAGCATTGATGCATTATGTGTTGATGGAAAATGTTATGTAACTTATGAACAGATTGCATCAATCTGCGGAGATGATGTATCTGCATGGGGTACAAGAATGCAGTTTGAAGCTGATTCAGATTGGGAAGTATATAGCTGCAAGGTTGGTACAGCTTCAGAAATGAAAATGATTAAAAACCTCGTAGAAGCAGAAGGCGCAGCAGTATCAGGCGGCGGCTGGTCACAGGTAGGCTTTGAAATGTCAACAGACTTTATCGCAGCATTAGTACCAGGTGCTGTTGTTACAATTTCATTTAGCAGCGAAGCAGATGATATTTGGGTTGTAATGCCGGATGCATCAGTAGGCTGGAGCCGTGTAGGTGTAGGTAATGCCGATGGTAGCGGAAGCGTTGACGCTGTATGTAGCAATGGTGTATGTCAGGTGACATACGAAATGCTTGTAGCTGTATGTGGAGAAGATGTATCTACATGGGGTACAAGAATGCAGTTTGAATCAAGTGTTGACTGGGAAGTATACAGTGTAGCAGTTGGACAGTCAAACTAATCCGTAGCGGTTAGAGTAAAGGAAACTAGGAGGTAACAAAATGATTAAAATTAAAAAAATCCTTGCAGTAGTTCTCAGCTTATCTATGGCGGCAAGCCTTGTAGCTTGTGGTGATACAGGAGCAGGCAGTTCAGAAGGTAATTCACAGGTAAGTGGTTCTGAGAGTGAAAACACAAACAAAGGTGAAAAGAGACTTATCAAGATTGGTACATGGTATGACCATTACTATGACAGTACAAATACAAGTATTTATGATGACCCAAGTGTATCTGACGAAGAACTTGCGCAGGCACATTTTGATATCGTAGCTGAAATCGAAGAGAAATACAATGTAGAAATCGAATTTGTAAACCTTACTTATACAGGTATTCAGGAATCTATCAATACTTCTATTCTTGCCGGTACACCGGACTGTGATATCTATGAAGTAGACTTATCATTTGGTATTGCAGCAGCATTAAATGGATATGCAATTGATTTGGAAACAATTCTTCCGGAAGATTCTGATATCTTCACAGATGAAATGGTTTTCAAAAACATAAATATTGGACTTGATGAAGGAACATACCTTTTCCAGGCTAATAGCGCAGAATCTGTTCTTTACAATACCTATATGCTTGCTTATAACAAGCAGATGTTAGATGACGCTGGTCTTGAAGATCCAAACGCTTTATATGAAAAAGGCGAATGGACATGGGAAAAATGGCGTGAATACATGCTCAAATTAACAAAGGATACAAATGGTGATGGTGTAATTGACGTATATGGCTTCGGCTCACGTTGGGATTTCCTTGTTTATAACTTATTGATGAGCAACGGTACAGCAATCGCTTCTACCGATACAGAAAACCTTTCCAGCCCAGAAGTAGCAGAAGTGCTTGATTTTATTTACAACATGTACAATGTAGATAAGGTTGCAAAACCATGGGATGCAGAAGACTTCAATGCAAACCAGAACGCTTACTTAGATGGTGAAGTAGCATTCTACATTGATGCAGCTTGGATTTCATCAGCAAACGTAAACAGCGAGCTTGATTTTGATGTTGTATGGTGTCCATGGCCAATTGGACCAAGTGGAGATCAGGATACAAACGCATTAAAGAACGTTTCTTCCGGTAACGCTTGGATGATTCCTGCAGGTGTAAAAGATCCTGAATTAGTTTATAACGTATTCTATGATTGGTCTAACTGGTTCAAGGGCGACACAGAATACCGTGATGGCGATTTAACATGGTGGGAAGACTGTGCAATTACAGAAG